>CATPBY010000353.1 GCA_955652845.1 uncultured Terriglobales bacterium
ATCGGCATGACCAGCGTTTCCTCCAAGTGGATTTTCTCTCATTCCACCTGGTACAAATTTCGCCGGTCACCTCACCCCTTGGCTAGGAAAGGCACCCTACAATGCCATTCAGATGTCAATATCGAGGGACGATTTCAGGAGTGTGCTGGCGAGCCGCAATTGCATTGGCTTTTACGATCCTTCTTCCTAGCTGTGCAACGGATCCAGTCTTGTCCTCCATTCAAATAGTCCCCAGTAGCGCCACCCTTCCAGCAGCAGGGGACACAATACAATTTAAGGCAATCGGAACCTTCAGCAAGACCGGGCATCCCTCTCATACAGAGGACATCACGACCAAAGTGACTTGGGCGTCGGCTAGTCCGGCCATAGCAACTGTCAGCGCGACAGGCTTGGCGACAGCGATTGCAGCTGGCACAGTTTCTGTGACCGCAACTATGAACTCATCTTTCGGGCCGGTAACCGCGAGCGCCGACTTGACTTCGACGGGTGGAGTCCCCGCAAGCCAAGGAGGCGCGCTTACCGCTCTAACGATTATTCCGAGCGCCCAAGACCTGAACCTGACAGGTGAGACAGCACAATTTATAGCCATAGGAACGTTCAACAGCAGTCCGATTACCCGCGACATGACCGACATGGTGACTTGGCACTCTAGCGATGTGCTGGTCGCCACGATTAATTCTTCGGGACTTGCTACGGGTGTCGGCACGGGCCCTAACAGCACCACAATCACAGCAGAGACAACCTCGACAAGCGGTAATACTGTGACCGCGAATGCCACATTGACCGAGAAGAGCAACGGAGGAGTCACCTTGCCGTCTCTGACCGCCTCTTGTACCGGTAATTTTGTCCTTGGTTCGTCCGTGACCCTCACTGCAGTCGGCTCGACCTTCGGTGGGTGGTCATCAAACTGTACGCCATCTACATCAGCTACGTGTACGGTGACCATGGCAAATAACGAGAACGTTTGCGCCATCTTCAACTGAGGCCAACGAAAACCCCTCTCGTGTCAAAGAAGAGCCTGTGTTTCCTGGACCTCAACGGCTCGGACAAGCGAACACATTGTCGATTTTGCGCATGATTCTCTCCGCCCACTGGACTGCCGAAGCTACCATCGCCTCCGTCCTTGGGCTTGCCCGGTTGTCGAACAAGTCTTCTGTGGTTTTAAGATGGCGAGCCACTAGGATGCCCGCCACTATTGCTAGAACCCGCTTGCGCCCTTCGTCCATCAACGCAGTTTAGCATGTTTCGCTTTATCTTCGCCCGTAGATTGCCTGATAATTTTCTGCCGCACTCGGCTCGAAGGTTGTACCCAAACCGTGCCCCTGCTCTAACACAAGCGGGCCATTTACCGGATTAAGCAGCCCGGCCTAGTCTGCATCGACAAACCACGCCAGAGGTTACCGCGATGACCGATATAATCCGATGCCCCTACTGTGCCCTTGGTCTGGAATTTCGGCCGATGATCGCTCACGTTGACGGCAGATACATTTGTGACAAGTGCGGCCATACGGCGCGCCCCCAGGATCATAAGTACCAGTGCCGCTGTCGCAAGTGCGTCGAGTTGGCATTTTCACGGCGAGCGGCGAGCTGAAGGACAACGTCGGCTGACCTTAGAATGCCGGTGCCTTGCCGGCGTAATCACCGCGCCGGGCGACTTTTTCCTGGATCGACAATCCCTGTACCAACGCGAAATTACAGCGTAGGATGGCTGTTCCCAGGAGCGAGCCTTTATGTCGAGTCTCCGGCAAATTATCCTACCGAGCGAGCGGACGAATGCTGCCGGTGTTGCTGTCAGCAACAAAATACTTCTTTCATGCATTGAAAGCGAATATCACATCCTTCGTCCTCATCTGGAGCACGTAGACTTGCCTAATCATCTGGTGCTCCATGAGGCAGGCGGGAAGCTGAAATTTGCGTATTTTCCGAATCGTGGATTGATCTCGCTTGTGGTGGTGATGAAGGATGGAAAAACTGCCGAAGCGGGCATCGTGGGAAATGAGGGCTTCACCGGAATACTGGCCGCGGTGGGCGTCGGCTGGAGCCCGCTCGAGACCGTGGTTCAAATCGGAGGCGACGGCTTTCGGGTGGAAATCGGAGCGCTGCAAAACACTCTTCGATCCAGCCCACATCTTCAATTGAGGTTGAGCCGCTACGCTGCAATCCGAGGCATGCAGGTAGCACAGACAGCGGCATGCAATCGGCTGCACAAAATTGAGCAGAGGCTGGCGCGCTGGCTCCTGATGACGCAGGACAGAGTCGACTCGGAGGTGTTGCCCATTACGCATGACTTTTTGGCTATCATGCTTGGAACAGGCCGCCCCAGCCTTACCGTGGCGCTCGGAGGCCTGGAAAAGAAAAAGCTCATAACTTGCCAGCGGGGTGCGGTGAAAATCGTCCAGCGCAAGAATTTAGAGGAGTGCGCTTGCGAATGTTATGGCGTCACGCATCAGTATGACGGCGATCTGGGATTGAAATCACGGGCTTAATTTTTCTTGCCATCAACCCATCCCTTAGGGCGAACCTAGGTAATGTACTGTATCGAACAAGCGCGGATACTGTGGCACCCTTATTGAATTGTGCGTCGTCGGCTGGAAGACCGTATCCGTGAGCTCTGCCGTCAGGCGGTCGACGCCACCGACTCCGACGATGTAAACCCGATACTTGCGGAACTTCAACTGCTCTCAAAGAGCACACCCAGCGGCTTAGAGCTATGGCCGCCGATGGTCTGCAGACTCCCGGCAAGCCCCACTCAAAGAAACGCAAAACCGACTGATCTCTCATCCCTCAGTTGTTTTCCGCTTCCGGTGGGAATGCGATGTGATTTTTGGCAGAACTTTTTCATACAAGTCTTACCGGGGAACCCGTAAGCAGGTCATAAGTTCCCGCTCATTAGCATATTCGCGGTGCAGATTTTTAACATCCCCCCTTGAAAGTGGCAGGCAATTTGCTGCCCGATCGGTATGGATAATTTCCACCAAAACGACTGGCGCCGGCTTTGCGAACTGGTTGTAAGAGAAAAAGACCCTGACAAACTTCAGGAACTGCTGGAGCAGTTGACCAGCGCCCTGAACAGACGCGCGAGAAACCTGATTGCTCCTCCAGGTGCACCCGCGTCAGGCCGGCACAACGAAGTCACGTCAAAGGACGGCAGCTAATTATGCTGCCTCCGGCAAAGTCGCACGCACCTGGCTTTCAAGCCTATGTTCGATGCCGGACTGACCGCTGTTTTTTCCGGTTATATCATCCGGGTTAGTCAGTAAGTCTATCGTTTCTCCGGACGCCTCCCCTGCGAATTGTGGTGATCTAGAGGTGGAATTATGTCGCCTGAGCAGAGCCCGGACGGAGCGCCTTCGCACGGCAAGTCGGATCCGCGCTACCCGGCCTGGCAGCGGGAATACCAGGCTGCGCTGGTGCAAGCTGATCCTGCGAAACTGTTTAACCTGATAGCCGAGGCGGAAGTTGCCATCTTTAATCGTCTCCAAATTCTAACCGCAAGCCGCGATGGACTGGCGGAGCGTCGGGCTATCGAAGAAGCGATTTCGACACTGCGGGTTATCAAAAGGGAAAATCTGGCGTTTCCGGACTCGAATTCAGATTCAGGCAGCTCGCAGTAAGTCTCCCACCTGATTGACCAACACGCTCACGC
>CATPBY010000354.1 GCA_955652845.1 uncultured Terriglobales bacterium
AGCGATCCGGTGGCTGGGAGTTCCTATTGATGTGCCGCCGGACCCTCGCCGGTTTGGGGTGCAATCGGCGTGATAGATTCGGACGTCGCTTCGGCCAGTTGCGGCAGTGGTCCCTCGAGAGCTACAGCCAGCACCTGGTCCATGGTGTCAACGAAGTGCAGTTTCATGGCGTTGCGCAAATTTTCCGGAACCTCTGCCAGATCTTTTTCATTGTCCTGTGGAAGGATAACCTCGAAAAGGCCAGCGCGATGCGCGGCCAACAGTTTTTCCTTTAAGCCGCCAATCGGCAGCACTTTGCCTCGCAACGTAATTTCGCCGGTCATGGCCAGATCGCGGCGCACCGGAATCTTGCTCAGCGCGCTTGCGATGGCGGTAGCGATCGTGATCCCAGCCGACGGGCCATCTTTAGGAATCGCGCCTTCGGGTACATGCACGTGAATATCGAGGGTGCGGTAAAAGTCGCGCTGCAATCCCAGACGATTAGCGCGGGAGCGCACGTAGGACATGGCGGCCTGCGCCGACTCCTGCATCACATCGCCCAGTTTGCCGGTAAGCGTCAGCTTGCCCTTGCCGTCGACCACGGTAGCTTCGGTGCTCAGAATCGAGCCGCCCACTTCAGTCCAAGCCAGGCCGGTAACCAGACCCACCTCGCTCTTTTCGTGGGCCAGGGTATCGCGGAATTTAATCACGCCCAGAAAGTCGTTAACATTTTCCTGGTTGATGGCGATGTTGAAACTCTCGCCTTCTTTGACCACCTTGCGCGCGACTTTGCGGCAGACGTTGCCGATTTCGCGTTCCAGGTTGCGCACGCCCGCCTCCCGCGTGTAGGAGCGAATGAGCGAAGTGATGGCTTCGTCGGTGAACTTAAGATTCTTGTCGGTCAATCCGGCCTGCAGCAGTTGTTTTTTAACCAGGAACTGCTTGGCGATTTCCACTTTCTCAGGCTCGGTGTAGCCGTGCAGGCGCAGCACTTCCATGCGGTCCTGGAGTGCCGGGGGGATGGTGTGCATCACATTGGCGGTGGCGATGAAAAATACCTGCGAGAGGTCATACTCGACGTCGAGGTAATGGTCGACGAACATGAAATTCTGTTCCGGGTCGAGCACTTCGAGCAACGCCGCGGATGGATCGCCGCGGAAGTCCATCGACATTTTGTCGACTTCATCCAGCATAAAGACGGGATTCTTGGTTCCCGCCTTCTTCATCATCTGAATGATCTGTCCAGGCAGGGCGCCGATGTAGGTGCGGCGATGGCCGCGAATTTCGGCTTCATCGCGCACCCCTCCCAGAGACATGCGAACAAACTTGCGGCCGGTAGCCTTGGCAATCGACATTCCCAGCGAAGTCTTGCCCACGCCGGGAGGCCCGACAAAGCAAAGAATTGAGCCTTTGGGATTTTTTACCAGCTGACGCACGGCCAGGAATTCAAGAATGCGTTCCTTGATCTTCTCCAACCCATAGTGATCTTCGTTGAGGACCTTTTCCGCGCGGCTGATATTGCGGATTTCCTTAGACCGCTTTTTCCAGGGCACCGCCAGCAGCCAGTCGAGGTAGTTGCGCGATACCGTGGACTCGGCCGACATGGGCGGCATGGCCTCAAGCTTTTTCAGCTCCTGCATGGCCTTATCGCGCACGTCCTTCGGCATACCCGCGCCGTCAATCTTTTTCTTGAGTTCGTCGAACTCGCTTTTTTCGCCGCGCCCGAGTTCCTTCTGGATGGCTTTGATCTTCTCGTTGAGGTAATACTCTTTTTGCGCCCGCTCCATCTGCCGCTTTACCCGGGACTGGATGGTGCGATCCATATTCAATTTTTCGATCTCAATATCCAGCACATCGCCGATACGAGTGAGGCGCTCGGCGGGATCGAAAATTTCCAGCAATTCCTGTTTTTCTTCGATCGAGAGCTGCAGGTTGGCGGCGATGGTGTCCGTCAGCTTGGCTGGGTCTTCCATGCGCACAGCCGCGATCATAGTTTCGTAATTCAGCGACTGGCAGAGCTTCACGTACTGCTCGAACAGGGTAGTCACACGCTGCATGCCGGTCTCAATCTGGGGGTTGGTTTCAGTCGCGTAGCGCGCCACTCGGATGGAAACCTGCATGTAGCCTTCACTTTCACTGATCTGCAGGATCTTGCCGCGCTCGATGCCTTCAACCAGCACCTTGATGTTGCCGTCGGGCAGCTTGAGACTCTGAACGATATTGACGATGGTTCCGACCTGGTAAATTTCAGTGGGCTTCGGTTCGTCAATGCTGGCGTCGTGCTGCGTGGCCAGAAAAATCTTCTTGTCCGCCGCCAGCGCTTCTTCCAGCGCGTGCACGCTCGATTCACGACCCACCACAAATGGGGTCATCATGTAGGGAAAAATGACCACGTCCCGGATGGGCATCATGGGCAATTTCTTGGTTTCGAATTTTTCTTTCGGGCTGGTCAATTTGGGTTCCTGCTTCTCCGATCCGCTTGGATTTGCCACTAGCCCGCCTTTTCCATCATTGCCAGGGAAACGGCGCGTTTTTCTACCATCTCGCGCGTCACCTCAAACTCCTTGACCTTCTTCTGGCTGGGTAAATGGTACATGAGGTCGAGCATCAGTTCTTCCAAAATCATGCGCAAACCGCGCGCTCCCACTTTGCGGGCCATGGCTTGCTTGGCGATTGCCTTCAAAGCTTCGTCACTAAACTTCAGCCGCACGTTCTCAAATTCGAACAGGCGCTGGTACTGCTTAATAATAGCGTTCTTGGGGCGGGTGAGGATTTCAATCAGTGCGAACTCGTCCAGATCTTCTAATACTCCAACCACCGGCAAACGGCCCACAAATTCGGGAATCAGGCCAAACTTGATCAGGTCTTCGGGCTGGATGTCGCTTACAAGCTCAAAATTCCTTTTGCGGCTGACCGCCGGCGCCTCTTCCTCGGCGCCGTCTTCCCCGGCTTTGAAGCCAAGTGATTTCTTGCCGACACGCCGTCCGATGATCTTCTCCAGACCGACGAATGCTCCGCCACAGATAAACAGAATGTTGGTGGTGTCGACCGGAGTGAATTCCTGGTGGGGATGTTTGCGGCCACCCTGCGGAGGCACGTTCGCGATCGTGCCCTCCAGAATTTTCAGCAGCGCCTGCTGAACGCCTTCACCGGAAACATCGCGGGTTATGGACGGGTTTTCGTCCTTGCGCCCGATCTTGTCCACTTCGTCGATGTAAATGATGCCAGTCTGGGCACGTCCCACGTCTCCGTCGGCAGCCTGCAGCAACTTGAGAATGATGTTCTCCACATCCTCGCCAACATAACCCGCTTCGGTCAGAGTAGTGGCGTCGACAATGGCAAAGGGCACATCCAGCATGCGAGCCAGCGTCTGCGCCAGCAGGGTCTTGCCGGTGCCGGTGGGACCGATCAGCATGATGTTCGATTTGGCCAGTTCGACTCCATCGCCGCTGCGCTGGCGATTCATGAAGATTCGCTTGTTGTGGTTGTATACCGCTACTGCCAGCTTTTTCTTGGTCTGTTCCTGCCCGATTACATATTCGTCGAGGAAAGTTTTTACTTCTTGCGGCTTGGGGAGCTGATTGGGAGTGGTTGCGGGAGGGGTTGCAGTGCGGTCATCTTCCAGGATGGAATTACAGACGGCTACGCACTCATCGCAAATATAGGCCCGGGGATAATCGCTGGGGGATGAAATCAGCTTGGCCACGGCATCCTGTGATTTGTGACAAAAAGAACAGCGCAACATCTCCTCGGTGCCGGTCCTGTTTTTCACTCCGCTGCACTCCTTACTTGGCCCGCCGATCATGGCCGGCGGAAGAGCGATCATACCCTTATCTGGTCTTATAGATGATATCGTCTATGATTCCGTATTCCTTCGCCTGCTGCGCGTTCATAATGAAGTCGCGCTCTACATCTTTTTCGACTTTGTCCAGTTTTTGACCGCTGTGCTTGGCCAGTAACTGGTTTGTAATCTCCCGCATACGCAGGATTTCGCGAGCGTGAATATCAATATCAGTGGCTTGTCCGGATAGCCCGCCCATCGAGGGCTGGTGGATTAGAATTCGCGAATTTGGCAGCGCCAGCCGTTTCTTCGGCTCGCCGGCGGCCAATAGCAGGGCCGCCATGCTGGCCGCCTGGCCAATGCAAATAGTAGTGACGTCATTCTTTACATACTGCATGGTGTCGTAAATTGCCATCCCCGCAGTGATGGATCCGCCGGGCGAATTCACGTATAGCTGTATGTCTTTCTCGGGGTCTTCCTGCGCCAGGAACAGCATCTGGGCAATCACCAGGTTGGCGATATTGTCGTCAATGGGTGTGCCGATGAATATGATGTTATCCCGCAGCAGCCGGGAATAAATGTCGTAGGCTCGTTCGCCCCGCCCAGTCTGTTCGATGACCATCGGTACCAGCATCATCTATCCTCTTTCACGTTACCCTGCCACAGTCCTGTCCCTGACTACCTTAGCTTTCCGGGGGGAGATCGAAAGTTGTCCGCGTCATGCGGACTGGTGATACAAAAAATCGAGGGTCTTTTCGCTGCGGATTCTATTTCGGATTCTATCGAGCGCTCCATCGCGTGTCAAACGTGCCCGGATCTCTTCGGCACTCTGTTTTGATTGCTGAGCGAGAGCTTCGATTTCCCGATCAATTTCCGCATCGCTGACTTCTATTTTTTCCTCCTCGGCGATCCTGTCCAGTAACAAAGAAGCTTTCACTTCCTGTAATGCCTGTTCACGCTGGCCGGCCCGCAGGCGGTTAAAGTCCATTTTCTTAATTTCCTGCGCCTTCATGCCTTGCGCGGTCAGGGCGCGCAAACCCCGCTCCAGCCGGGTATCAATCTGCCGTTCCACCAGCGCTTCAGGAACTTCGAATTGGTTCCGCTTCACCAGTTCCGCCACCAGTTTGTCTTTCGCTTCGCGCTCCGCGTTTTGCTTCCGTTCCGCTTCCATGCCGTCGCGGACGCGCTTCCGTACTTCTTCAAGGTTGGTAAACTCCCCCAACTCTTTGGCGAACTGGTCATTCAATTCCGGCAGCGCCTTCTGCTTGATGCCCTGCACTTTGACGGTATAGGTGAACGTCTTTCCTGCCAAACGCTGGTCGGAGGCGTCCTTCGGATAATTCACCTCGAAGCTTCGCCCTTCCCCCACGGTAGCCCCGCGAAGATTTTCAGTGAACTCAGGCATGGTGTTTTTACCGGCAATCTCCACCAGGATGTCATCCATGTGCACCGGTTTGCCATCGCCGTCTTTGGGTTCGCCATCCAGCGACACCTGGGCAAAATCTCCATCCGCCAGGGCGCGGCCTTCCACAGAAGTGAACGTCGCGTGTTGCTCCTGCAAGCCCTTCAGTGTTTCTTCGACTTCTTCGTCGGTGACTGAAATCGCCGGCTTTTCGGCCCGCAGTTCGCGATATCCTTCGGCCCGGATGGTAGGCATGATCTCGAAGCTGGCTTTGAAGCGCAGCGGTTCTCCATCATGCACGTGAAGGTCGGTCACTCGCGGCTGCGAGACGGGAACCAGCCCAAGCTTGTCTGTCTCTTTACGGAAGTAGCGCGGCACCAGCGCATCAACTACGTCATTCTTCAGATCTTGAGCAAAGCGCTGCCGGATCACCGAAGGTGGAACATGCCCTCTCCTGAATCCCGGAATCCGCGCAAGTTTCTGATATTTCTGGACCAGTGTTTCGGTTTCGCGGGTTACTTCCGCAGCCGGAACCTCTACCTCGATTTCCCGTTTTGTGCCGCTACTGGTTTGGGTGGAGGTCACTTTTACCTTTCGGGTTTACCATCGGCCCGCGATGGGTATGAAATCTGCCCACTCTCTACTTTGAGTGTAAAGACAGAGGGAGAGCATCGTCAAACGAACGAAAGTAACCGTCCATGACAAATGTGGGCGCGAACGTCCCGCTCGTGCATGTCTTTAATGAAATCCTGTGAACTTGTAATCTACATACAGCTACTCTCAGAAGTGCTTCAGGGGTGATTCTTCCGGCGCGTGTTCCCCACGCGCCAGCAGAGCCAAATGTTCATGCCCAACGACTGGCTCATCCAACTCAATCGCGAAGTCATCGCCTGCACCCGCTGTGCGCGACTGCTCGCTTATCGCGAAATGGTGGCGCGGGAAAAACGCCGGGCTTACCGCGATTGCGAATATTGGGGAAAGCCTGTGCCCGGGTTCGGTGATCCCAACGCACGCATTCTCGTTCTCGGACTTGCCCCGGGGGCCCACGGGTCGAACCGAACCGGACGTCCATTCACCGGAGATGCTTCAGGAAGGTTCATGTATCCAATTCTGTACGAGGCAGGATTTTCCAGCCAGCCGAATGCGACGGCCTGCAATGATGGGCTACAACTGAAAGACCTGTATATTACCGCCGCCGTGCGCTGCGCCCCTCCCGACAACAAGCCGCTACCGCAAGAGCTGGCGAATTGCGCCGCTTATCTCGATCGTGAAATCTGTGGGTTAAGCAAGGTAAAAATTGTGATCGCGCTGGGAAAGATCGGTTTTGATGCCTATTTAAGTTTCCTTAAGCGCCGCGGATTACTGAAAAGCAGGAAGGATTACATTTTCCGCCATGGCGCTGCTTATGAGACGCCGGACGGCAAGACATTGCTGGCCTCCTACCACCCTTCGAACCAGAATACCCAAACAGGAAAGCTCACCCGGGAAATGTTCGCCGGCATCTTTAAAGAAGCGGCGCGGCTGGCCGATAGATAAAGACATGCGGCTGCCGCCGGGGCCGGATCCTCTGCCTGCCCTACCACGGGGAGATAGGAACGATGGGCAAGAACCGGAGCGGCGGCCGCCTTCCAGTCATTCTCAGAACCCTACAAATACAGGTTCCGGCTCCAGGCGGACGCGCCAGAGGTCTTCCACCCGCTGTTGGATGTGCTCTTTCAGCGCGACGACGTCGGCCGCGGTGGCCTGACCGCGGTTTACGATGGCCAGCACGTGCTTGCGCGAAAGGCCCACCCGCCCGCTTCTGTATCCTTTGCTGAAACCAGAATGCTCGACCAGCCAGGCGGCGGAAACTTTCTTCTGCGCCTCGAGCGCGGGATAGCTCGGAACTTGCAGCTTTTTGGCCGCCGCCCTCCGCGTCAACTCTCCCAATTGATCCGCTGAGAGAATCGGATTCTTGAAAAATGAGCCAGCACTGCGGCAATCTTCATCGCTGGCAACGACCAACATACCCTTGCTTCCGCGAATCCGGCGTACTGCCTCGCGGGTGTCGGCTAGAGTGGGCGCTTCCCCCCAGCCCGCAAAATGGTTCTTCAGGTCCGCATACTCGATGTGCGGCAACCCATCCGGAATAAGGTCATAGGTTACCCGGAGAATGATGTATCGTCCGCGCTCAACGGTGTTAAAGATGCTTGTGCGATAGCTGAAAGCGCAGGCCTCGCCGCAGAGTTCGCGCATGTCTCCCCGTTTGAGGTCCAGGACCAGAACGGACTCGATTGTCTCCGCCACTTCCTGACCGTAAGCGCCCACATTCTGCACTGGCGTGCCACCCACGCTGCCGGGAATTCCGCTCAAACACTCGATGCCGGCGCAATTGCGGACGACCGCCCGCGATACGAACTGGTCCCAAAGTTCTCCCGCGCCCACTTCAAACCTTCGCTTGCCATTTATGACCGATTCCTCAATTCCGGAAATAGAGATTCGTAACACCAGCCCGGGCCAGCCGGCGTCTGAAATCACCAGGTTGCTGCCGCCTCCGAGCACAAACAGGGGAAGGTCTTGTAAGCGGGAAAAATTGACCGCTTCGCCAACTTCCGGGATAGTCCTGGCTTCCGCGAAATAGCGTGCCGGTCCCCCGACCTGAAGAGTGGTCAGGGAGGCCAATGGCACATTTTCCTGGATTAACATGGAGATATTCTCAATATATACTCCGGCAACTTCAGGGATTTGCGGCGTATTACAATGAGTGAGAGGAGAAAAAATGTATCCACAGCTCATGGTAGTCCCGATGCGGGAGGAATTGACGCGGCTTGGCATTCAGGAG
>CATPBY010000355.1 GCA_955652845.1 uncultured Terriglobales bacterium
CAACAATGCATTCCCCGCCCTCAACGCCCGGGGGACGACTATAGGGTGGGGAGCGACCTCCGTTCCTGAAACTAAAGATAGCCGGGTAGGTCCCCCCCAAGGGCTCCCGCCAGGCCCCGGAGCCATGGCACACATCGATTTTCCCCACTTTGACCCCCTGCCGCAGCCCGGCACTCTTCGAGCGGGACGGGCGGATTCCGCCAACTCCGCACCGGGCTGCTGTCCAAGGGAGCACTCATCCGATCAGCCATACTCTTTTCACGCAGGCGCTATCGACGGTCGCGGAGAAAGCAGATCATTGAAGAGTATTAAGCGATTGGTGGAGTCGGACCTAACATCCTGTCTAGGTGCATCAGCCTAGTCATCAAACGTAAATAAAAAACTTGCGCTTCCTCCGTTCGCCGCGGCAATGTGGTTCCGGCGCAAATAACTGAAGTGCGGGCGGAAGGTCCACAGATCGCAGCAGGCCTTTCGGTAGTGAGCAATTTTGGAACAGATTCGTTACAGTCCAGCTGGTTAGAATTTTTCTAAACTCTGTGATTCCACTGTGCGGCAGTAGTTGAGCCGAGAGGAAGAAGGATGACGGTTATGCGTAGATACAACAATTACAAGATCTGGTTCACAGCATTCCTACTGCTCATTGTCAGCTCGGGATGCAGCGATCCGGACAAGAATGCCGGCACAATCCCAGGCGTGACCCCGCCCACCGTGATCTCCGTAGGCCCCCGTAATGGCGCTAACGGTGTATGTCCCAACACCATAGTCGTCGCCACCTTCAGTGAGGCGATGAATCCTTCAACGATCAATGCCACAACCTTTACCTTGACTGGTCCGGGTGCGGCATCCGTGACAGGACAAGTTACCTACGATCCGTCCAGCAACACTGCGCTCTTTACACCATCCAGCACTCTCGCACTGAACACCGTCTATACTGCCACGATTACGACGGAAGCCAAGGACCGATTTGGCAATGCGCTAGCCAGTAACTTTGTATGGAGCTTCACAACAGCTACCACGGCATGTCAGGCGTCCTCCGTGCCGTTGGGATCGGCCGGAAACTTCAAAATCCTAGCCGGCTCCACCGTCACAAATACCGGTCCGACTACTATCGCCGGTGGTGACCTTGGGCTAAGTCCAGGAACTTCGGTTACAGGATTCCCTCCGGGAACGCTCATTCCCCCGGCGGTCATGCACGTAACTGATCCTATCGCAGCGCAGGCCCAACTCGATTTAACCACAGCGTATATCTACAGCGCTGGATTACCAGGAGGTGCTGTTCTGCCTGGAGATATGAGCGGCCTCACTTTCACCCCTGGCCTGTACAAGACTTCGAGCACGGTTATGCTATCGGCAGGTAATGTCACTCTCGACGCACAAGGTGACCCGAACGCGGTGTTCATCTTCCAGATAGGGTCCACCCTTACCACGCTGGGAAGTACGCAGGTTGTCTTGGCGGGCGGCGCCCAGGCTAAGAACATCTTTTGGCAGGTTGGCAGCTCGGCGACTCTGGGGACGACCTCTATCTTCGAGGGAACCATAATGGCACTTCAGTCGATCACGCTGGATACCGGCGCAACCCTGCATGGCAGAGCACTGGCGCGCAATGCCGCGGTCACATTGGATAGCAATACCGTCGATGACCCGTAAGTCACAAAGCAGCCGGTAGTGGGACCAGTTTGAGGCCGGTCCACTACCGGGTTGGAAGCAGAATTTCAAGTCAGCAAGTTCGGAGGAGTTTTCATATGTCATCGCATTCTCAGAACCCTTGTGACTGTGTTGCAGTTATGCGGTTGGCAGTAGTTGCTGTCCTGTGTAGCGTTGGCACGCTCGCGGCTGCGCAGGATCAGCCTGCTCCAAAATGGGAGCTTTTCGGCGGATACTCCTTCCTCTATCCACGCGCCGATGTGCACGGCACGCTTTCCGGAGGACTGCTCCCGTTGACCAGCCGCCTGGAATCGAATCCGCGGGGCGCGGGCGCGAGCGTCACCTATAACTTCAACCGCTGGTTCGGCCTCACACTCGACACCAGCACCCATTGGGGCAGCGGTGAAAGTACGCTAGGCAGAAGAATTGACGACGCCGCTTTCTCTAACCTCTCTCTGGGTCCAAAGGTTACTTTCCGCAGCGCTCATTTCTCCCCATTTCTTGAGGCGTTAGTGGGCGACCACCGTCTTATGCCTGATGCCTTCCACGATATCGACAAATTAGGGTTCATGGCCGGCGGCGGTCTTGATGTCAACGTGGCCAGGCACGTTGCTTTGCGGCTATTCAGGGCCGACTACGTAATGTCCAGCTACCGATATGGTCCTTCGACCACGACTCCGAGAACCGATGTGAGAGGCGTTAGACTGCAGAGTGGTGTGGTGTTCATGTTTGGCGGTGGACCGGCCGGGCCGCCGGCTTCAGCAAGTTGCGCCATCAATCCTGGCGAAGTCATGGTGGGCGAGCCGGCGAGGGCGACCGCCACCGGCAGCAACTTCAATCCCAAGCATGATCTGACCTACACTTGGAACAGCAGCGGCGGAAAGCTTACCAGCAAGGACAACACTGCCAACATCGATACCAATGGCGTGGCCGGCGGCAGTTATACGGTGACAGCCCACATCACCGATCCCAAGACGAAGAAGGGCGGAGAGGCGAGCTGCACTGCAAACTTTACGGTGAAGGAGCTGCCAAAGAATCCGCCGACCGTGTCTTGCGCGGCGAGCCCGACCTCGGTTCAAGCCGGCACGCCTTCGACTCTTAATTGCACCTGCACCAGCCCGGACGGCGTGCCCGTAACGGTTAGCGGTTGGACCGCAAGCGGTGGCACGATCGCGGGTGACGGAGGCACGGCCACCCTGAATACGACCGGGGCTTCAGCCGGCCCGATTACGGTAAGCGCGACCTGTACCGACACGCGCGGATTGACCACATCGGCTTCCAGCCA
>CATPBY010000356.1 GCA_955652845.1 uncultured Terriglobales bacterium
ACTCATGCGTCTGGCGACTACAGCGCGAGTGTGGTGCATTTTTGACAATACCGCTTCAGGGGCGGCGATCAAGAATGCGCTTGAGCTCCAGCACAATGTCAGGCAGAACCTGGCCCAGAAGTCTGCCTGACAGCTTCAATTGCGGCTGACAGTGCGTTAATCAGGAAGACGACTAAGCAACATCGCGGTCGTTCTTAACATTAACGGTGTGCTCATCGACAAGTTGTTCTTTCACCCTCTCCAGAATTTCTTCCGGCAATACACCTTCTTGCAACACTTCCTCCTCGGTCTCGTAGGGCCGATTTTTGATAATCCGATTAGCAGTCCCTTTGCCAACTCCTTCAACACTCATCAGTTCGTGTTTGCTTGCGGTATTCAGGACTTCGGCGACCGCTTCATGCTCAGGAAGCTCAATCTGACCCTTGTCTTCCTCGCCGGCGCGATTCCATAAGTCATTAAAACGCGAAATCATTGTTGCCCGGGTTTTCTTACCCTCCTGCGGCGCCCACAGAAGTCCGACCGCGA
Organism: uncultured Terriglobales bacterium; assembly: GCA_955652845.1. GTDB lineage: Bacteria > Acidobacteriota > Terriglobia > Terriglobales > Acidobacteriaceae > JABCYV01. The sequence continues at coordinate 526 of CATPBY010000356.1, forward strand.
TTCCCGCGCCCATTCCTGCCAGAAATGCTTTCATCCGATCCTCCCTGAAAAAACGCGACGTATGCCTACAATTTCGATGCTAGAGACATCGTTCAAGCGTTTCCATACGGAGTACACCGCAGATTGTGCTATTCGACACGGGATCCAGGAAGCGAGCAGCGTTGCGTTGACTTGATGATATACGCGGCCTACCATGGCCTATCGTGCCGCGGGGTTTCCATGCAGGGGCAAGTCATTTCCCACTACCGCATCGAAGAAAAACTGGGGGGCGGTGGCATGGGAGTAGTTTACCGGGCGATTGATCTCCGGTTGGGCCGAAGCATAGCCCTTAAATTCCTTCCCCCGGACCTGGTCCGCGATCCCGGCTCGCTGGAGCGTTTCCAGCGCGAGGCCAGGGCGGCATCGGGACTTAATCATCCCAACATCTGCACAATCCATGAAATTGACCAGTTCGAGGGCCAGCCCTTCATTGTGATGGAACTGCTCGAGGGGCAGCCGCTGAAGCACACGATCACCGGTCGCCCCCTAAGCAATTCGCGAATCGTCGAGATCACTATCCAGATTGCGGACGCGCTCGAAGCCGCGCACGAATCCGGAATCATCCATCGCGACCTCAAGCCCGCGAACATCTTTCTGACTAAGCGCGGGCAAGCTAAGGTCCTGGATTTCGGGCTGGCCAAGCTGGTGACGTCACCCCGGCAAATCAGCGAGGAAAGCGCCACTTCGAATCTCCCTACGCTCAGCGGAACCCATTTGACCAGCACCGGCGTCGCACTGGGCACGGTCGCGTACATGTCCCCGGAACAGGCTCGCGGCGAAGAACTGGACCGGCGCAGCGATCTGTTTTCACTGGGCGCCGTGCTTTATGAAATGGCCACCGGCAGACTGGCCTTCGGCGGCGGAACTACTGCTGTGGTCTTTGAGGCTATCCTGAATCGCGCACCGGTTTCAGCCGTACGTTTGAACCCCGAATTATCACCCGACCTGGCATGGATCACCGCCAAGCTCCTGGAAAAAGATCGGCGCTTGCGATACCAGTCGGCCGCCGAACTGCAGGCCGACCTCAAGCGTGTGAAGCGTGACACTGAGTCGTCCGGAGTTCCAACCTTTGCCACTAACCAGCGCGTTCCGGCCTGGCGTAAGCCAGCCTTGATCGCGGGGGCAGTGATTTTCCTGCTGCTGCTGATCGTCGTCCTGCTTCCGCACACTTTGCGCGATCGATTGCTTGGCGGGCCTACCCACATTCGATCCATCGCAGTTCTTCCCTTTGTCAACACTGGATCCGACTCCAACGTCGAATACCTGGCCGATGGCGTTACAGAGGGCATTATTGGCAGCCTTTCCCGTGTTCCCGACTTGCGCGTGATGGCCCGGAGCACGGTTTTCAGCTACAAAGGCCGGGAGGTCAATGCGCAAAAGGTCGGCCGGGAGTTGAATGTCGACGCAGTGCTGATGGGCCGTGTCGCCCAGCGGGGGGACACTCTCACGATCCAAACCGATCTGGTTAGCGTGTCGGATGGTTCAGAACTTTGGGGTGACCAGTTCAACCGAAAGGTTTCCGATCTGATCGCGGTGCAAGGCGACATCTCCAAAGAGATTTATGAGAACCTGCGACCCCGGCTCACCGGTGGCGAGGCCACGCAGGTTGCCAAACACGATACAGAGAATTCCGAAGCATACCAGCTTTATTTGCAGGGCCTGTTTTATTGGAACAAGTGGACGGAAGATGGCTTCAGGAAGGCAATCGACTTTTTCAACCAGGCGGTGGAGAAGGATCCTAGCTACGCCAAGGCCTACGCTGGCTTGGCCGACACCTACAATTTTCTGGGCGAGTCCGGCTACATGGCGCCGCATCAAGTCTGGCAAAATGCGAAATCGGCTGCTATGCAGGCCGTCAAGCTGGACGATTCACTGCCTGAGGCTCACATTTCGCTGGCTCTGGTTCGGGAGAGCTATGACTGGGATTGGCAGGGCGCGGAATCCGAATTCAGACGGGCCGTTCAACTGAATTCCAACTCGGCGTCCGCCCACCAGTGGTACGGAGACTTTCTCACACGCATGGGCCGGTTCGATGAGGCCAGAATGGAGCTGAAGAAAGCCCAGGACCTGGATCCGCTTTCGCTGCTCACCAACACCAGCCTGGGCCGGCTGCTTTACTTTACGCGTCAGTTTGACGCGGCGGCGCTGCAACTCACCAAGACTCTGGAGATGGATGAAAAATTCGTACCCGCGCAACATGCCATTGAATCCGCCTACAGTCAGAATGGTAAGTATCGAGAGGCCATCGCGCAGCGTCAGAAGGTGCTTACTCTCTCGGGCAATCCCGATCTGGCGGCAGCCATCGGGGAAGACTTCAATTCTTCCGGCTATCCCGGAGTGATGAAGAGTTGGCTGGAAGGTTTGAAGGAAGTATCCAAGCGGGGTTATGTCTCGCCTTACAACATCGCCCAGATTTATGCCCGGCTTGGGGACAAGAATCAGGCGCTGGCGAACCTCGAGCAAGCTTATAACCAGCGTGACAGCAATCTCACCTACGTTAAGGTTGAACCCGCGTTCGATGAGCTGCGTTCGGACCCAAAATTTCAGAAAATAGTGCAGCAGCTTGCGCTACCAGACTGAAAATTGCGGGCTGGCCGGCTCACCGCAGCGGATACCCTGCCTCTCCTGGCAAATGTCCATCCACCCGCAAGACCTTGGCTCCGGCCTTCACGTCTTTGCTGTCAATGAACGCAATGGCGCCGGGAATCGCAGTGACCAGTTGGTTGGCCATATCATTCGAGTACACAACCTTGGGCGCGGTAGCCGACTCCGCCCGGAAAATTTTCGCAATCCAGTATTGTTTAAACTGCGACTCGGACATCTGATAGATAATTTTTAAAACTACGTCCCGCTCACGGGCTACCGGGGCGCGAATCAGCAGCACCACAGGAATATTCGAGCTCCAGTATTGGCGGTCGCCCAGAAATACTTTCCGCACTTCAGGCAGCGTGAGGTTGCTGATCGGGGTGTCCGGGTGCACCACAACCGCGATATCAACGTCATGCCTCTGTGCCGCGAGTGGCGGCGCAAGTGCCAGGCATAACCAGCTTAAAAGGAGGGCTTGAGATGCGAGTTTCCAATTGGCTGTCATGAGCGTGTCAAAAGGTAAACGCGGTCTGGAAAAACGCTCCATTTACGCGAGGCTCGCCTACCCCGTGGCGGCTATTCCGATATTCGCCCTTGAACGCCGCGTAGGTCGTTATATCGTACCGCACCCCAAGGGTTGAACCGGAAAGATCCAGCACATCCGCTAGTGTGGGATCGGTCTCGGGCTTATGAATATGCTCAAACCGGTAGTAGGGCTTCCATTTGCTCTGCTGCCAGGGAAGCCGGTAGGCCAGCTGAATATAGAACGCCTGGCTGTCCCAGGTAATGGAAGTAAATTCATCGCGATGATGAACATTGGCGAATTCCGCCAGGAATTCCGGCCGTTCTTTTGTCCATACCACGTCTGCGGCGGTGATCCACTCGCCAAAATTCTGTCCCGGCTTGGGGGTCAGCTTGTCACGATATACCGATGCGCCCACCTGGAATCCATAAAATCGCGGCGGCCGGGCGTAAACGTTGGCCACCCACGCCCGGTTGTCATTGGAATCGCCGCTGTCTCCAGCCTTGCTCAGGAATGAAGAACGCCCATTGCCGAGGCCGACGTTGTACCCCAAGCCGAGGCCCCCTGAGGGAATGTTTCCTTCCGCTTCCAAACCTACAAAATGCGTGGGAATGAATGTTCCTCCAAACTTGATCATTTCAGGTCGCGCGATGGTTGTTTGCAACCATGCCCCGTGGTGAAAGGCGGCATTCCAATATCCAATCGGCGTGTGATATTTACCGAAAGACAGCTTGAAGAAGTCGTTATAGTCATAGCGGATGATGGTGCGTTCCACGCTAAGTTCATAGCTGCTCGGTTGCGCCGTAAAGCTGACTTCGCCGAAATAGCTGACCTTTTCTGACAAAGGGGAAGCGAGATGGAGCACAAGTTGGCCCAGGTTGAACCCACTGATCGAACCTTTCTGGTCCGTTGCCGAAAAATCTACATCGCCAAAGCCTCGAATTTGAAGCGACGGAAAACGGCGCTCGGTTTCGCGAGTTTCGCTCATCTCGGCATGTTCGCTGGTCTCTGAAAGTGGTTTTGCGGTAACCGCTCCGGGCTGCACCCCCGTGGCAGAAGTTTCAGCGGCACTGGCCATTTGTTTGCGTTCATGGTCCTCAAGCTCATTGATCCGCTTCTCCATTTGTTGGATTCGCAGCAGCAGACTCTGCACCGTGGGTTCGCTGTCCGCTGGCGTGGGTGATTGCGCCAGCGCGCTAGTGGTTAACATGAGAAAAAGCAACCGAAGTCTGCGCCAACCCATAAGTCGCCTCCTGATATTCAATCGCCGGTGTGTCAGCAGCACCAGCCGTTACATGTGACGAGATGCCCAGAAAAATTTCGCAGCCAGTCTAGTACGAGGAAGAGCTTTGTCAAAGCGTGGATTGTGCGTCGGGAGCGTGTCGCAGGAGAAGGAAGATTGCTTGCTGGAAGAAGATAAGGAGCCGGTTAACGTTTTTTCGGCCCAGGCGCTCTCGCACTCTGGCGTTTTTCGCTTCGGATATAAGAAAGCCCGCGCTTCAATTCCGCGGACAAATCTGTGTCCCCAGTGGCCACATGAACGGGTTCGCCGGCCGATTCTCGGCCCAACCATGCGTTCAGTTCTTCCGAATTCGCAACTACGAACCTGCCCTGCCGCATGACTGGCATTCCAGTGCCAGCCCACCGCTCAGCGACAGAGACAGGCTGACCCAAAAAGCGTGCAATCTGCTGCCAGCCCTTCAGCAATCCGGATGGGGGGTGGGGAACTTGCTTTTGAGCGCGCTTGGCCATCGAATTTGCTCACGCCGTCAGGATGACATTTCCGGGGACGCTTTCAAAAAATCTTCCAGACGAAGTGTCCGACGAGAGCGATCAGCAGCACCCCGCCGACGCCGCAAACCCA
>CATPBY010000357.1 GCA_955652845.1 uncultured Terriglobales bacterium
ACTCTGGCTCTCAAAGCAACGGCGGAAGAGGTTCTACGGATTCGCACCCGGGTTGGCAACGAGCCGGACTCGGTCAAGGAATGACGCAGAAGACATTCCGGAAACTCCTGCTTGAACGCATCGCACGTGGACCCATGTGAGCGCCTTTAGAGGATGTATGTCGAGTGTGCCACGTGACTAACCGGCTCTTTCTTTTCAGCCTCAGCGAGCAGGATAGCTGCAGCTCGAAGCGCCTGAATCTCTTTGGCCACCTGCCTGATCTGCAGATCGGTTTGATGGAGGGCCGTGAATACCCGGTTTGGAGATGGAAGGCTATGGATTGGCGATGTTTCGGGTTTGCCTGGCTCTGTAACTGCTTTTCGTCCCACAGGCCAGGGCTCCACCATTTCGGCGTATTCAGGCAAGAGCGGATTGAGAAATTCCAAGCCGAAGGAAAATCCGGCACGGCTTCGAACCAGACCGATCACACGCACGGTCTGCGGCATCTGAAATTCCGTCTCCATCAGGTCGCCCGCTTCGAAATAAACGTTCGCTTGCACGGCCATCCCACCCTCACTGATTGTGATCACGCGTCCAGGCACGGCAATCTTTGACGCCCGACGGGAAGGCGTGATGCGAATTGGAAAATCGGCCTGGTAGCGTGACCAGCGACGGCTGTGTGTGGGAGCAGGCATTGGTCGTAACGTAGATTGAAGTACGTTTCAATCCGATAATAGAAACCGTCCAGGTTACTTTCAAATTACTAAGGTAAGCACTCCAACTCGCGCGAGGTGCAGTATTCCACTTGCTGATATTTTGCCTGATTGTCGGACCGGGATTACTGCGAGGTGCGAGCGAGGGCTCTCGCGCCTGCATTTCAGGGGTGGAATCTGTGGAAGCAGCTATTACAGCTATCTACTGGAGACGGTTGGACATCTTGGCATCAAGGTAATCGAGAACATCGTAGACGTTCATTACCTTAAGCAGCGCAACCACGTCATCGGTTGCGAATCCGCCCTTTTCTGCGAGACTCTCCAGGTCCTCCAGGGCCCATCGTACCGACATATCTTCTTCCTGCGCATCAGTTGTTGCCAAAGCTTTTTCCTCCCAGTGGCGGCGATCAGCAGCTCTCAACTCGCCGTGCTCATCAATAAATAATTGTTTGGAAGCAACTGGGGGAATGGCCCGCTCGTGCAAGTAACTGGCACACTCGTGTAGGCGTGCTGGAAATTGCAACTTAGAAGAAAAAACTTCGCGACAACTACCTGACTTTGTGGGTTAGATTTTCTGCCGATAAATCCCGATGGTCTAATCCAGCCGGACCAGAAAAATACTGCCTTGGGTGGTTTGCGTATCGTGGGCAACCTCTTCTGCGCGCTTGCGATCATCATTTCGCACTCGGATGCGCACCCACCAATCGCCGACCGGGCTGCTGAAACATAGGACCTTGGCGGTGAGATACCGGCGAGACAAACGGTCCGCCAGGGAGTTCGCCGCATCCTTCTCCCCGAAGGCGCCGATTTGTACCGCCCAACGCCCGCCCTGGCTCAGCGGGACCGGAGTGCGCAGTACTTCCATGCGGACCGAGGCAACTCCCGGCTGCCAGACGTCTACTTTCTTGGCGGCCGCTAACGATAAGTCGAGAATTCGCCCGGGAATAAATGGCCCTCGGTCTGTAATCCGAACGACTGCCGAATGTCCGCTCTTCAGATTTGTTACCCGCACCATGGAGCCGAGAGGGAGAGTGCGGTGGGCAGCCGTCATCGCGTTCATGTCATAGACTTCGCCATTCGATCCGTGACGATTGTGGTAGGGTGCGCCATACCAGCTCGCTAGTCCAGTCTCAACAAAAATCGGATTGCCATTGGCAGGGGCAGAGAGACGGTCTTTCGTCTGTCCGTCTTTCGGCGCAGATTCCGGGGTGCCCGGAAGAGATTCGGAAGGCGCAGAGTTGGCCGGACCAGAGGCTGCTGCGATATCTGGCGGAGGTGGCACAGTCGCGCCACTCCGCTTGTGGCCGTTGCAATCGGCCAACAAGAGAACAAACAGCAGAACGAAAGCCGCATGAACAGCGGATCGGATGCTCACTTGGGACGTTGGGTCTCTTCCATGTAATCGGCTAATCGGGCAAGCTTTTCAGCCGCAACTCGTAGTGCGCTGCTCGAGCGCTGGCGCACTGCCGGTACTACTTCATTGTTGAGGTAGGCAATGAATTCGGAGCTTTCTTTTTCCAAACGCTCCGCAGCTTCTGCCACGGATTTGTTCACGCGTGCCGAAGCTTCTTCTACCTTGCGATTAAAGTCGCTCATGGGCTTCGTCGACTTCCTGGAGACCTGCCAGCCGTAGTATTTCGTGCCCCGTGGTCAATGGTCAACCCTCGGGCACCGGGGATTACACCTCCTGCGTAACCACCGCCGCCCATTCCGCGTTAGAATCGCGTCATGCGTAATGGCCTGAAGACTTTGATCTTATTCGGTACGGTCGTGACGCTGGTGAGTTGCTCGGTATGGCGCGAGCATGCTGTGAACAGCTGGTCGGACGTCACCGGCGGCGAGAGCCTGGAGCGTAACTTCTGGAAGGAAATAAAAACCAGGAACTGGAATGAACTGAGCCGCCACCTTGCGGGAAATTACATCGCAGTGACGCCAGAAGATGGGCGCATGGACCGTGATACCGCGATTGAACGCTTCAAGACATTTCAGTTGGACGACTACTCACTCGGTGATTTTCAAGTTGAGCTGAATGGTTCAACTTTACTTATCACTTACGCCATCACGATGCGCGGCAGCTACAAGGGGCAGCCTCTGCCTGCTCTTCCCGTGCATATGATGACGGTCTGGCAGCAGCAGAAGGCTGGCTGGATGGCAATCGCACACTCGGTTACCGGCCCGATGGAAAAATAGTTGGTTTCCCTCGTCAACAACGCGCGCTTAAGACGTCATTTTCAGCAACGATTGTTGAGCTGGTATGATCGCGACCGGCGCCAGCTGCCCTGGCGCGAAGATCGTAATCCTTATCACATCTGGGTTTCCGAAATCATGCTGCAGCAAACCCGCGTCGCCGCGGTGCAGGGGCGCTATCGGAGATTTTTGCAGCGGTTTCCGAATGTGGAGAAGTTGGCCGCAGCCCGCGAATCGTCAGTCCTGGCGGCGTGGAGTGGGTTAGGTTATTACCGGCGCGCGCGAATGATGCATGCCGCCGCCAGAATCATCGTCAAACAGCACGCCGGCCGGCTTCCGGTCAGCTCGTCAAAATTGTTTACTCTACCCGGAATCGGGCGTTACACCGCAGCCGCCATTGCCAGCATCGCATTTGATGAACCAACGGCGGCGGTAGACGGGAACGTAGAGCGTGTGATCGGCAGACTGGCAGGCACCAATCTCAGAGGCGAGGATTTATGGCAAACCGCTCAGAAATTGCTCGCCCAAGAAAATCCCGGGAATTTCAACCAGGCGCTGATGGAGTTGGGCGCAACCATTTGTTTGCCGCGCCGTCCTCGTTGCACCGTCTGTCCCGTATTCCACGTGTGCCGCACGCGCAGTGTTCTGCCGATGCACAAGCCATTTTCGCGGCAGAAAAAGGAGGCGGTCCACTACGCTCTCCATTGCCAGAACGACTTAACCTTCCTGGTAAAGCGACCCGGCGATATTTCGCTCATGCCGGAGATGTGGGAATTGCCACAAATCGAGAGCGCCGCTGGAGCTGCGCCCTGGCTAACGCTGCGGCACTCGATCACAGCCACCGATTTTCGGATAACTGTCAGCAAAATTCAGGTAAGGCCAACCGCCGGGGGGCGGTGGGTATCCAGGCGACAGCTTGCCCGGATGCCGCTGACCGGGTTAGCGCGAAAAATCCTGCGGGCTGCAAACGTCATCTAAGTTGCCGTCAGGAACATCATGAAGTGGCTTGATAGAATCTTCGGAGGACGCTCCATGCCCGCTCTAGCTGCCGGAACTCGCGCCCCGGATTTCACACTGCACGCAATGGACGGAATGCAATTCGCATTGGGCGACGCATTAAAGCGCGGTCCGGTGGTTCTAGCGTTTTTCAAAATTTCCTGTCCGGTATGCCAGTACGCCTTTCCCTTCCTTGAGCGTATCTACAAAGCGCACGGGAACAAGCAGGTAACTGTGGCCGGCATCTCGCAGAATGATATGCGTGACACGGCAGCATTCATAAAAGAATACGGCGTAACTTTCCCGGTGCTGCTCGATGACACTCATACCTATCCGGTATCAAACTCTTATCAGCTGACCAACGTGCCCACAATTTTCTGGATTGAACCGGGCGGGGAAATCGAGATTTCGAGCGTAGGCTGGATGCGGAAAGAGATCGAAGAGATCAACCAGCGTGCCGGCAAGGTGGAAGGTAGTGTACCTAAATCTATTTTCCTCCCCAATGAATCGGTGCCCGATTTCCGGGCTGGTTGAAGTTCAAAAAATTAGCCCGCGGTCGCGGGCAAGAAAATAACGGCCGCCTGATGTTCTGCAGCGCCACTAAGTCCGATTTTGAGCATCCTCTTCCCGTACAATAGGCGGTTCTTAATCCGCATTTGCTTTTTCAGGAGACCTTTAGGATGCGTAAGAGCCTTATCGTAGTGATCGCGTTCTTTTTAGTCGGCGGCGTTCGAGCACAAGAGCCGTCAAAGAATCCCCGGCCGGCGATGGTCTCGGGACGGCTTCCAGGTCCTGCCATCGCAGCGTTGGAGAAGATCGATCCCGAGCGCATTCGGGCACATGTACGATTTCTGTCGCATGATCTGCTGGAGGGACGAGGTACGGGACAGCGCGGCGGTGACATCGCCGCCGAATATATTGCTACGCAATTTGCGCTTGATGGTCTGAAGCCGGCCGGCGCTAACGGCACTTACATGCAGAAGGTACCGCTGGTGGGAGTAACCACGTTGCCGGATTCAAATTTTTCGCTGGTTCTGCCGCGCAATCGTGCCGTGAATCTTGTACCCCGCGACGAATATGTCGCGTATGACGAAACCCAGCAACCACAATCCGACGTAGACGCGGAGATCGTGTTCGTCGGTTATGGCATTGAGGCTCCGGAATACAACTGGGACGACTATAAGGGGGTCGACGTCAAGGGAAAAGTGCTGCTGATGCTGGTGAACGAACCCCCATCCGACGATCCTAAATTTTTCAAAGGAAAGGCACTGACCTATTACGGGCGCTGGACGTATAAGTTTGAAGAAGCGGCACGCAAGGGAGCGGCAGGCGCTATCCTGATTCATAAGACTGAAATGGCAAGTTATCCATGGGAAGTAGTTCGCAATTCAAATTCCGGCGAAAAGGCATATCTGAAACTGGAAGGCGGGCCCCGGCTAAAAGTCGCTTCCTGGGTAAATTTTGATGTGGCCACCAAGCTGGCCGCTACGGAAGGACTCGACCTGAACAAGTTGATGTCCGACGCACGCTCGCATGAATTTCGGCCAGTCCAGCTGCGAACGAGATTGTCCGCGCACATGGTGACTAAGGTTCGACCCTTCGAATCCAATAATGTAATCGCCATGCTGCCAGGTTCTGATTCTCGATTGAAAAACGAAGCTGTAATTTATACCGCTCACTATGATCATCTGGGCGTTCGGCCGGATATGTCTGGAGACAATATTTACAATGGCGCAAACGACAACGCCACCGGTTGCGGCATCCTGTTGGAACTGGCGCGCGCCTATGCGCTTTCCGGTCAGCGCCCGAGGCGATCTATTCTTTTTGCATCGGTCACCGGGGAAGAGCAGGGATTGTTAGGCTCTGAATATCTGGGCAGGAACCCTCCGGTTCCAGCTGGGAAGATTGCACTGGACTTGAACTTCGACGACGTTCCTCCGCTCGGATCTCCCCAGGAAGTTGAGGTGTCGGGCGCAGAGCGGACCACGTTTTATCCAGTAGTTGATGCTCTGGCAAAAGAATTTCGACTTGCAATCCGGCCCGATGCCCGCCCTGAAGCCGGGCACTTTTACCGCTCTGACCACTTCAGCCTGGCGCGGGCCGGCATTCCTGCTTTCTCGATTAATGAAGGAGTGAAGTACAAGGGACACGATGCTGCCTGGGGAGTGCAGCAGGCAGATGAATACACCACCAAACACTATCATCAGCCAAGCGATGAGTATCATCCGGATATGGACTTTACAGGCGACGCGGTCATGGCCCGGTTTGGTTTTGCATTAGGATGGGAGGCGGCAAGTCAGCCGAAAGTGGTCGGATGGCAAAAAGGCGAGGAGTTCGAAGCCGCCAGACTGAAAAGCCAGGCGGGTAATTAAGCGGTTACCGGGCTTTCAGCTTTCCATCGTTTTCGCAC
>CATPBY010000358.1 GCA_955652845.1 uncultured Terriglobales bacterium
ACCGACCCAGTCTTGTCCGTGACGGTGCCGGAAAAACTTGCAGTCGCCTGGCCGTAAAGGAGTGGAGAGATAACAAGTACGAGCAAGGAGAAAACCACAACGAACGGTGTCCGTCTGGTCCGCATCAACATCCCCCTTCGGTGGCTTCCGAAGAAATGGAGCTCACCCTTTCGCCACAGACAACTTCAAATAACGCAAGGCGACGCTTAGCAGTCGGCCTTTTGATTCAGTGCTTTTGACGCCCGGCATGACAAACCGGGATCTCCGATTTCAACTTTAGCTGGGTGCCAAACCATAATGCCATTTGCTATCGGTTGTCAACCGCATCACGGCAGCTCCGGCTCGGCGGGCCCAGTTTGATTCAATCGTTGGCGCGATATTAATGGCTTTCCCCGCGTCCGGCGCCCAATCGGCCCAAAGCCACATTTGTGGAAACAAAATTCGCGCCCAACGATTCCAGCTCCGAAACTGTTTGTTTTCCAGTTTCCGGGTTCAATGTTTCAATGGCGTCGCGAACGATGATGACTTTTCTCCCTCGGTCCAGCAATCCCTTGACGGCCAGCCGCACGCAGTATTCGGTAACCACGCCAAACACTATGAACTCCGAATTGCGATCAAGATGTTCAAGCAAGGCATTGGCATGCCTGCTTTCGAAGATATCAAGAGTCTGTTTTTCGAAGATGATCTGCTGCTTCTTCAGGAAGTCGTTAGGCAGGGATGATTCGGAGTCATTCGAGACCCGCACGTACTGCCTGGCCAAAGCTTCTGGAACGAACTCGGCGCCAGACGTGCCTTTCACGCAATGCGGGGGAAACGTTTTGAATTCTGGGTCATTCACGGTATGAAAGCAACCGTGAGAGACCAGGAAAGCCCGGCCGTTTCGCGCTATCTCCACTAACCGGTCGATGTTGGGAAGCAACCTTTCGGCGCCGGGCACGTAGAGTTTGCCGTCCGGCAGCATAAAGTCTTTTTGTGCGTCGACACACCAGAGGATGGGGTCTGAAAACGTCATATTTGGTCCGCAGATTCTGCTTTGATGCCAGTCATTCTAAACCTAACATTTGCTAGATGCAGTTGCGAGCATTCCACTTGTGCTGGCCGGGGCCAGGGGAGGGACGCTAGCGCCTGCAATTCTGAGTCGACTGTATACTTACGCGCGGCAATCTAGCGACTTGATGCGGATGGTGGCCAATGGCGCATGAGCAAACTGGTCAGGCTTCAGCTTCAACCCGGCTTGTAATTCGTAACGTCGGGTTGATGTTGAGCGGCGATATCGCAAATCCCATTCTCGACGCCGACACGCTGGTCGCGCTTGACGGGAAGATTATCGCCGTCGGAAGAGCCAAAGATGTCGATACCGAAGACGCCACGCTCACCATTGATGCGAATGGGACTGCAATAGCGCCAGGATTGATCGACAGCCACGTGCATCCCGTAGCCGGAGACTGGACGCCCAGGCAAAACCAGCTTGGCTGGATCGACAGTTGCCTTCACGGCGGGGTAACGACGATGGTTTCCGCGGGCGAGGTCCACACTCCGGGCCGGCCGAAAGATATTGCCGGTCTGAAAGCGATGGCAATCTTCGCGCAGCGGGCGTTCAGTGCTTTTCGTCCTGGAGGAGTAAAGATCCTGGCGGGCGCGCCGGTGATCGAGCACGGAATGGTCGAAGAAGATTTTAAGCAATTGGCGGCTGCCGGCGTCAACATTCTGGGCGAGGTGGGGCTGGGCAGTGTGAAAGATGGCGCCACGGCTGCACAAATGGTGTCGTGGGCGCGCAAGTATGGTATTCAGAGCACGATTCATACCGGCGGGCCTTCAATTCCGGGCTCGGGCCTGATCGATAAAGATGTTGTGCTGGCCGCCGATGCCGACGTCATCGGCCACATCAATGGCGGGCATACCGCTCTCCCCGACGATCAGATCGTTACTCTATGTGAGCGAAGTCCGCGGGCGCTCGAGATCGTGCACAACGGGAACGAGCGGGCCGCGCTGTTGGCCGTCCGGACGGCGTTTCAACTGAATCATTCGGAACGGCTGATCCTCGGCACAGATTGTCCTGCCGGTTCAGGTGTGCAACCGCTTGGCATAGTGCGGATGATTTCCATGCTGTCTTCGCTCGGCGATATTCCTGCGGAAATCGCGGTCTGCTTCGCGACAGGAAACACCGCGCGGCAGCGAAAGCTGGATTGTGGTTTGATCAGCGTCGGGCGGGCGGCAAATTTCGTTTTTATGGACAAGGCACAGCACTCCGCCGGAAAGCATTTGCTCGACAGCATTCAGAAGGGCGATCTGCCGGGGATAGGAATGGTGGTGATCGACGGCGAGGTGAGCATTCAGCGCAGCCGGAATACGCCGCCGGCAACGAAGGTACCGGAGATCGTTAAGTAACCCAAAATCTCATCGTGCTGAGTGCATACCCAGCGACGCAGCGATGGACTTCTTGTACTCACGCGCCTTTTCCAGAACTTCCTCTTCTTTGACAGTAAGGAGTTTCCGGTCGCGCATGACCACACGCCCTCCGATAATGACGGTCTCGACATCGCTGGCCTTCAGCGCGTAGGCCAGTTGCGCGTAAATATCGTACATAGGGACGGCATTGGGTTCGTCCAGACTAATTAAGATCACGTCAGCTTTCTTGCCTGGTTCCAGCGAGCCGATTTCTTTCTCCATGTGCAGAGCTTTCGCGCCATCGATCGTGGCCATTTCTACGACCGCTTTGGCATTCAGCGCCAGCGGGTCCATCCTGGTGATCTTTGCCAGCTTCGCCGCCACATCCATCTCCTCCATGAGGTCAAGATCATTGTTGCTGCCCGCGGGGCCGTCGGTTCCCAGCCCGACGGCCACACCAGCGGAACGCATTTCAGCCACGGGCGAAACGCCGCTGGCCAGCATCATGTTGCTCGAGGGATTGTGCACGCAACCGACCTGCCGTTGGGCGAGAGTCTTCTGATCGGCGTTATCGACAAAAATACAATGCGCGGCCACGATATCGGGACCAAGCACACCGATTTTGTCGAGATATTGCACGGGCGACATTCCGTTTTGCTTCTGGCTGTCATCCCATTCTTTCTTCATTTCCGCGACATGGATGAGGATCGGCGCATGATATTTCCGAGCCAGCGCCGTAGCATCCTGAAGTGTCTTTTTGGAGCACGTGTAAATTGAATGTGGCGCTGGCGCGGCGTGGATCAAAGGATCACCCTGCCACCTTTGCAAGAACTTCTCGGTGTAAGCCAGCAT
>CATPBY010000359.1 GCA_955652845.1 uncultured Terriglobales bacterium
CACTATAAGTGTGCTCATGCAAAGGGAACAACTGCGGAAAGATATGGGCGCCGCCGCCAGAAGAACTATTTTGAAAGGATACACACTGGCATACCAGGCCGCTCGTCTGGCCCGTCTCTATCGAGAGTGCGCGACATGAAGATACGGCTGGTTATCCTCACCGAGATCATCGCGCCCTATCGCATACCAGTGTTTAACGCCCTGGCACAGCTCGACGAGATCGATCTGCAGGTAGTCTTTCTGGCGGAAAACGATCCTGCTTTACGCCAGTGGCTCGTTTATAAAGATGAAATCCATTTTTCCTACCAGATTCTTCCAAACTGGCGGATGGGAGTCGGGCGCCACAGATTTCTATTGAACCGGGGGCTGAATTCGGTCTTAAAGGGGCTTGCTCCCGATGTAATCGTGTGCGGCGGATACAACTACGTCGCGTCCTGGCAGGCGTGGTTCTGGGCGCGTCGAAACCGGGTAGCATTCTTACTTTGGGTGGAGAGCACGGCCAGAGATATTCGTTCCCACCATGCATTGATAGAATTCGGGAAAAGAAGATTCATGCGTGGCTGTGATGCCTTCATTGTTCCCGGGAAATCTTCGCTGGAATATCTCAGAACGTACGGTGAGCCGGAGCGCAAGATCTTTATCGCTCCGAATGCGGTTGACATTGAATTATTTTGCCGGTTGTCGGAGACGGCTCGTAAAGACGAAACTACACAGCGACGGGCGCTACAACTACCCTCCCGTTTTTTTCTTTATGTAGGCAGGCTGGTGCCGGAAAAAGGAGTGTTCGATCTCCTCCGTTCCTATGGCACACTGGCTCCGAACCTCAGAGCGAAGGTCGGCTTGGTCTTTGTAGGGGATGGAGTGGCACGATCAGAACTCGAGCGGCGGGCCGTGACTATTATTCCTGGGTCGATTCTGGTCACTGGTTTTAAACAGCGTGATCAGTTGCCGACTTACTATGGTCTGGCGGATGCGTTTGTTTTTCCTACCCACACAGATACGTGGGGCCTGGTTGTGAACGAAGCTATGGCGAGTGGATTACCAGTGATTTCAACCGAGGCGGCTGGATGCGCCGCCGATTTAGTGACAGATCATTGGAACGGGCGGGTGGTACTCACAGGTGACATTTACCGGCTCAGTTCAGCTATGCAAGATCTCGCCAGCGATGACCATTCGCGAGCGCTGATGTCTCTTCGCAGCCGGGAGCGTATCCTGAAATATTCTCCCGCAGCCTGGGCTTCGGGGATCGCCCGCGCAGTCTTCTCAGTTGGAGTTTTAAGGCATGATTGATCGCTATGCTCAGATTCTTCCGCCCATCGCAATTGTGGTGGTCTGCCTGTTTGCGGGTTATATCGCGATCTACCAACCGGGATACGCCAATAATTACTACTATCTCGGCGGATTGATTGTGCTCCAGGTTGTACTGGCGTGCTTGTGGAACTATCGGGAAAGGTTTTTTGCTCTTTTGATGGTGGTGTTTTTCTGGGCCGGCAGCGATGTACCTCTGCGTTCCGTCTGGACCTCTGGCCGCTGGTTCGTATTGGCTGCCGGCGCGCTGGTTGGTTTTGTCATCTACATGAGAGATCGCCGTCATCAGTTCGGGATTTTTCATCTGGCGGCACTTTTGTGCGGGCTGGCAGCCTTGATATCCGCACTGGTATCTTCATTTCCCACACTCGCTTCGTTCAAGGCTTTCAGCTTGTTTTTGCTATTCCTCTATGGAACATCTGGAGCGAGGCTCGCGGTAATTGGCAGGGAAAACAGATTTTTCCCAGGATTATTGCTGGGTTGTGAAACGCTGGTTTACTACCGTGCGCTGGTTCGCTTCATTCCGAGCATTGATGACAACCCGAATACAGTCGGGGCGTTGATGGGTGTGGTTGCCCTGCCGCTTTTACTGTGGGGGATCCTGGTGAGCCAGCAAAGAACGTTGCATCGGAGGAGGGTGTTTGCCTTCGCACTCGGACTGCTGGTACTGCTTAGCTCCTATTCGCGCGCGGGCATTGTGGCAGGAATGGTCGGCTGCGTGTTGCTCTGTGTGGGATTACGCCGCTACCGGTTGTTGATGAAAGGGATTGCGCTTTTTGCATCGGCCATAGTATTGGTGGCAGCGGTTATTCCCACACCTTGGGATCAATCAGGGCAGATCACATCGCCGGATTCCGTGGGCTCGATCTTCCTGTACAAAGGGCACCGGACCGCCGGAGTATTGGGTTCTCGAAGGACGATCTGGGACCAGACTGTGGCGGTTATTCGCCAGAATCCCTGGTTCGGGACCGGTTTTGGCACTACAACGGCCGAGCAGGGCGCAACCCAGCAAGTTCCAACGTTTTCGTCGAATACCAAGACCACGCGTGAACACGGTAACAGCTACCTGGCGATTGCGGAATGGGTCGGATTGCTTGGGGTGTTGCCATTTCTTACGCTGGTGTTGTTAGTCGCGGTGAACATTGCGCGCGTCGCCAGGTGGATGCGCCGAAATGGAAGTCCCTCTTGCGCTGCGGTTCCGATCGCCGCTATTTTAGCAGCAGGCCTGGTCCACGCGGCTTTTGAAGATTGGCTTTTCGCCGTGGGCTACCCCTTATGTGTTTTCTTCTGGGCTATGGCCTTTGTGCTGGTGGATGTTCTTCCTGCGACCGCACCCGCAGCGGCACCTGCCAGCGTTGCATCCTCCCTCTCCCAGTCATGGACTGGCCGCTGGGGATTCGCGTCGTCATCCCAATGATGCACTTGTTCGTCAATGGTCTCGCAGCGAGTGCCGGAGGCGGGTTAACCTACCTGCGGAATGTCATTCCCCATCTGGCGGAACGTGAAGATATTCAAGCGAGTGTTGCTGTTGGATCGGCGTTGAGGGACGAGTTTAATGATTTGCCTCGAATTTCCTTCGTGTCCGCGGGAAGATCGGCCGGCGCGGCGCAGCGTTTCTGGTGGGAGCAAAGCGTTCTGCCCGAACTGCTGCGCTCCAGTCGCGCTGATGTCTTGATCTCAGCTGGTAATTTTGCTTTGCGCAAGTCTCCCGTGCCGCAAATACTTCTCTCTCGCAATTCTCTATATACCTCGCTGGATTTTTATCGCGATCTGCGCTCGCGCGGAGAATACCGCATGTGGCTCGATACGCGGGTTCGCAGCGTGGTCGCAAGACGTTCTATTCTTTGGGCTGATGTAACGCTGGTGCCGAGCAAGGCTTTTCGAGACGACGTACGTCGCTGGACAGGAGTAGAAGTAGTACCGTCCTACCATGGTTTTGACCGCGATATTTTTTTTCGCGCCAATGTCTCCCTGCCGGAGGAAGCCCAAAAGAAGCTAAGTGCAGCCGCCGGGTCGTTGCGTATTCTTTTCGTCAGTCATTACACTTACTACCGAAACTTTGAGACCCTTATCCGCGCTTTGCCGATGCTGAAAGATGCGATCGGTCCGCGAAAACTAAAGCTGATTCTAACCTGCAAATTTGGTGAGAGTCACGGTTACCGTACCGGCAGGGTAGCTCGATTGCTCCAACAGTTGGACGTCGCTTCGGAGGTTATTCAGTTGGGCGCGATACCGTACCAATCACTGAGTCAGTTGTACGGGGCGTGCGATCTCTATGTTACACCGGCTTACACCGAAACATTTGCCCACCCCTTAGTAGAAGCAATGGCCAGCGGGTTGCCGATTGTGGCTTCGGATCTGCCTGTACATCGGGAAATTTGCGGCCCGGCAGCTTTGTACTTTCAGCCTTTCTCACCCCAGGAACTCGCACAAAGGGTGCTGGAGGTCGCCGTTTCCCCTGAACTGTCGGCCAAACTGAGAATTGCAGGTTTGGAGCGTGCGGAGAGCTTTAGCTGGAAATCCCACGTCAATGAGGTGGTTGCAATGGCAAGGCGTTTAGTGGGCGGGCGCTCGGATCCTCTCTGCGTGAATCAACGCGTTGCATCAAGCACCGATTCCAATGCGTTACGTTGAAACGGGAGTAGCTGGCTTAAGGGTTTCAATTCTGGGCTTTGGTTGCGCCCCTGTCATGGGGCGAGTCGGCCGTCGAGACTCGTTGCGAGCCATCAGCGCGGCATTCGACGCTGGAGTAAATTTCTTTGATACAGCCCGTTCCTATGGCTATGGAGAGTCGGAGGCGGTGCTGGGGGAATTTCTGGCCGGCCGTCGCGACAAAGCCCTGGTTTCCACCAAATTTGGCATCCTCCCAACTCGACAGCAGGCGTGGAAGAAAGTCGCCAAGCCGATTGCCCGGAAAATTTTTTCAATATGTCCAGGAGTGCGGCAGGCAGCCCGGCGCCACATCGCCGGCCAGTTTCTTGGCAATCAGTTCTCAGTGAAGGCTCTGCGCTTGAGCCTGGAGCAGAGCTTGCGGCAACTGCGTACCGACTATGTCGATTTCCTGTTCATGCACACTCCTCCCCTCAACGCGTTATACAACCAGGAACTGCTGGACGAAATGATCAATCTTGTGGGCGCGGGGAAAGTCCGGGTGATAGGAGTTTCGACGCGGTTAGAGGAGAGTACTGCTGAGATCGCGATCAGGCAACCGGAGTTTAAAGCGTTGCAGTTTCCGTGTAACCTGCGCAATGCTGCGCAGTGGCGCAGGGTCGAACACTTTGGCTCCCGTGTCGTGGCAGCGAATCTTCCCTTTGGTGGTATCGACGGTTTCAAATTCACTCGAGCAAGGGTCAGTGAACTTCAGAAACTGACCGACAAGCCAGCAAGTATCGGCGAGAAGCTGACCGCGAAAGATGACGCGTCACTCGCAGACGTGGTGCTGAATCTCATTACTCGCAACACTGGTGTTCATGTGGTGCTTCCGTCGATGATGCAATTGGCGCACCTTCGAGCTAATCTCGACGCAATTACAAAAAGCCGCTTTTCCGATACCGAGATCGCCTGGCTACGAAACTCGCTGTATGCTCTGCGGGAAGAAAATGAAAACGCGGGACCGAAAGAGCTGCAGATTTGAGGACTAAGACGGGCCACTAATAATATCGAACTTGAAACATAAGCCGATCGTTCTTTTGTGGTGGCAGAGCTTTGTGGTAACACGAGCTATCCTGCCAGAATCCCATCCCGGACTGGCCCTCAATGCAAACTATTCGATCCGGACCGTAGTGCGCAATAATCGTCTTATCCGTTTGATTGGCGGAGCCGAACAACCATACCGCAGGTTTATCGCGGTGGCTTCCCGCTACCATCACGTGCGCACCGTTTGTCCGATCGGTATCGGTGAGGTAGTAGGCAGCGTAGGCAAAATTATAGCCATGCACATCGAAATGAAATTGAATTGTTTGATCTGCAGCGCGGCGCAACTCATCCGTCAATGATCCGGCAAAACTCCAGTAGAGACGGACGTCACGCCTTTGGGGCGTGTACTTCAAATACCGCGAAATGACTGCAATAACTTTGGGATCGTGCGCTATGAGCTGGGCTCCGAAATGGTTCTCGGCCCCCACTACATGCCCCATTGCCACTCGATCTCCGTTAGGCAACCTCGCGTCTTTGACGTCAGCGTAGAGAAACTCCTTCTGCGTCGTCTTTGCTCGCAGCGGACTCCGCAGCGCGAGCTCATACAATTCTGCAACACAGTTCAGGGGGAGGCGAACCGGCAGATAGACTGCGTCGCGACGAATTGCTGTCACCGCCGCTTCGACATCCACATCAGGAAACAGGGAATCCGCTGGTGATTGTGGTGCGATGCCTACTGTGACACGTGCCTGGGCGCTGTAAATCTTACGGACAATGTGGAACCGGCCGAGCGCGTAAGGAATAATAGCAGTCCCTTTTTGCCGGACAGTGTTTGCAGCTTGTCTTAAGAATCTACCATTCAATGCCATGACTGGTTCGAGAGCCGCATTTGCCAAAGGTGCTGCGGTTGGAAGATTGCCGACGGTTTGTTTTGCTAGAAGCGCACCCTACAGGATCGGAATCTCAGTCAGGACTTATGCGCCGATATATGCGACGCATCAAGCCAATGTATCTTCCCAAAGTCTAAAGAGCGCAGGTCCCTGACTATCTGCGCCGGGGCATGCTTTAGTCCCCGTTTCTCTAAAATCTCGAAGTGCATCTCGCAAAACACTGCTCGGCACTCTGCCGACCTGAGACGACTTCGCATACCCGATATTACTTCTCCTTCGAAACCCTCGACATCGATTTTCACGACATTCGGCTGTGGCAGGTTGAGATCATCGCCGCGTGCAACTTTAACCTCTGCGATATGTCCTTTGAGTACTGCCATGGAACTGGCGTCGTGCGCCACGGTGATAGGCAGGATTCCGTTTACGTCTGCCAGTGCCAGGTTCAAGAGAGTTGCATTGGGTAGAGATAGCCTCGACAATTGCGAGAACGTTTGCGCCACGGGTTCAAATGCAACTAACCGTGACACGAGCGGCGCGATTTTCTGTGTGTAGTAGCCTACATTGGCCCCAATATCCCAAACGCAGTCTGTGGATCTAATTTCGGCAAACAATGCGGAAGAAAAAGAGTCCTCGTAGCCCGATCTCCACATTGAGCGCAAACGGTCGAGGCAGGGAACTAATCCAAATCTGCGAACGACGGATCGAGCCTGTGTTTGCAGTTCAATCAGCATTTGCCGCTCAATACGATCGAAACGACGGCGATCGGGCAATATTATAGCGCTGGCAGGCCGTTAGGGTTGTTTCTGAGGTGGTTGAGGTTGCGGCTTGTCCTTGGCTCCCTCGTCCTTCTGCACTTCTTTGCCTTCGTAAGTGATCTTCACGTTGGATCCGAAGCGCTTGTAGTCTTCATATTTCACGATCTCGCGAATGTGCACTTCCTGAAGGGCGAAGTGAAGTGTGTCGTCCGCCTTGGTATAGGTAGGAAACCAATATTTGCCGTCAAACTGCTCCCGCCAGGTGGTGAACTTGGGGAAGAGATTTTCCTGTCCCTTTCCCTTCTTGTTGGCGTGGAAGTCGGGGACAGTCTTGCCGAACGTCTTCACGATTTGAAAATCATGGTCGTCGACCCAGACTCGTCCCTGAAAGTATCGCTTATCTTTCTGGATTTGCTTGGGGGCGACGTCGAATACATAACAGTGCAATTCATCTTCCTGCTGTTGCCCGACGTACAGTATCTGGTATTCAGAGACTTCATCGCTGGTCAAAACGAATGGCAAGCGATTGCGGATATCAAACAGGTCTTCCTTGGACATGGAGATACCGCCATTTTCGATGGTGGATTGCGGCGCGTACACGACATTCTCCAACCGCTTACCCTGGTTGTCGAAAGTGACGTCGAACACTTCCCGATACTCGCCGGTCACGGTGTTGCCGTCGAGGGTCTGCACGCGCACGTCCTGGCGGTAAGTGTACTGATCCCGCGCCTCTTTAAATTCCTTTTCTTTGGCAGCGAAGCGATGAATGATCTCGTCGGGAGTGATTCCCTTGGGTGCGGAAGTATCCAGCGGACCTTCATCTGCTGC
>CATPBY010000360.1 GCA_955652845.1 uncultured Terriglobales bacterium
CTCTAATACGGGAAACGGCTCTGGCAGCGGCGCGGGTGTGCTTCGAACTGGCAAAGAATGGCTCGGGTCGACGCGCTGCGATGATTAGCGACTTCACTATCGATGGAAAAAATCATCGCGTGGAGATACAGCGAATGGAGTCGGGGTGGCGCTGCGTACTGGACGGTAACGAGATAAACATCGATGCTGTTCTTCCCCAGCGCGATGTGCTGTCTCTCTTGATAGACGGAAAATCCTACGAAATCAAGCGCGACCGCGGCAAGACCGAGACATTTCTGCGGATCAGAGGCTTGCTCTACCAGGTCGAATCGCAGGATCAACGGTCCTTTCGCAATCGCAAACCCGGCATCACCGCGAAAGAAGGCCGGAAAGATCTGGTAGCCACCATGCCAGGCAAAGTGATCCGTGTGCTAGTACCGGAGATGGGAGAAGTTAAGGCAGGTGACGGAGTTCTGATTGTTGAAGCGATGAAAATGCAGAATGAGGTCAAGTCCCCCAAGGACGGAGTCGTGGTGAAAATACTCTCCGGTAAAGGTACTAACGTGAATGCGGGAGACGTGCTGGCAATTGTAGAGTGACGATCGCGCCCTGCCAACGCTGCTAACCGGAAACCTACTGTGCTACGCCGTTTCCGTCGAGCACTTTCTTGGCATAATAATTTTCGATCCTCGCCTGATCGCGAAGCACTTCATAGTAAGCCGCTTTAAGGAGTTGCTCCCGGCGGTCGCGAAGCTGGGCACGGATGGCTTGCTGCACCCTTGGGTCCGCCAATTCCCGCTGTCCGGCCGGCTCTTTGGCGACTAGTTTCACGATGCGGTATCCCATAAGCTGTTTCGTCATCGGATTAACTACCGTGATAATCGGGCTGTACTGACCCGGCTTCAGCCTGGTTACAGCGTCGCGAGTCGTAGGGTCGGTGTTCTTCAGCGAAGATTCCGGGGTAAAGCCGAGGTCTCCACCGTTCCCCGCAGTTTCGGTATCTTCCGAGAAATTCATCGCCAGCGTGCTGAAATCATCGCCACTATCCAGGTGGTTGGCTATCGTCTGGATCTTCTTCAGGGCGTCAGGTTCGTTTTGCGCCTTATTGCTTTGATTGCGGACCTGAGGGTTGGGCAGCGGGGTGACAAAAATCTGCGCTAGGTGATATTGAGGCTCAATCAGGTTGAACTCAGACTTGTGTGAGTTGTAGTAGTTCGAGATGTCCTGATCGGTAACATTGATCTTGGACGTCACTTCCTTATTCAAGACCTTGTCGACCGTCAGAGAACGCCTCAAATCGTGTTTGAAATCATCCAGCGTAATCTTTTTCTGTTTTAATTTGTCCTGGAATTGTTCGTTGCTGTAAGGGGATTTAAGTTCGTTCAACTTGCGCTCGACTTCGTCATCCGTAGCCAGCAACCCCAGCTTGTCCGCGCGGCGCATAAGGATTTCGTTATCAATCAATTCATGCAGAATATTGAGGCGCAGGTTAGTGGCCTGTTCGCCGGCGGGTTGCTGATCGGAACCCGAGGTTTGGTTCTGATAGTACTTCTCGACATCGGCCTGGTAGATCTTACGTCCGTCCACCGTTGCCGCCAGGTCATCGGAAGCGCGGTTCGGGCGGCAGCCCGCCAAACTGGCAAGAAGCGCGGCAATAAACAGTGAAGCCAGGCGACGATGAAGCAGCGAGCCGGTTTTCAATCAGATCCTCCGCGATGTGCCCTGGGACTCGTTTGGAGTAATGAACGCAGCAGACATTACTTTCCGGATGGCTGCGCCGCAGCCGGGGATGCCTCGGCGGGATGATGAGGGACGGACACGCCAGCCTGCTCGAGGGCGCTATCGAACACGGCCCGCAGTTCGCTGAGAGGGAGCGCTCCATCCACTTTCTGCCCATTTACGAACATGGTCGGCGTTGCTTCCACTCCAACGGCCTCTCCTTCTTTCAGCGAAGCCTTGATCGCATCCTGATTCTGCGCCTTGAGGCAGGCTTGGAGCTTCGTTACGTCCAGATTGTGCTTTTTTCCCTGCTGCAGGGCTATGCGATCCAGAGCCGCGAACTCGTTGTCGCGGCCCTTTTCGCTGTCCACTTCCCTTTGATTAGCATGAATGTAATCCGCGAAATCCCAGTATGCGTCCCCGTTTTGCGCTGCCAGACAATTCGCATTCACCGCTGCGTGCGTAGCCCAGGGATGAATCTCCGCCAGCGGAAAATCCTTGTAAATAAAAGTTACACGGTCGCCATATTCTTTGAACAATTCTGAAAACAGGGTTTGATGCATGCGGGAGCAGAAAGGACATTGGAAGTCATCGAAGTTGACCGCGACTACCTTGGCGTCTTTATTGCCGCGAATGGGCCGTCCATTCACATCGATTTTCTTCATTACCTCGGCGTACGGGTCCTTGCTGAGATCGAGCCTGGTCATGCGAATCAGCGTCTGGCCGTCTTTGGACAGCAGAAAATCGTAATGCTGCTTCTTGGAGCCGCCATCGAACGTGATTGTCAAACTATCATAATTAGGAAACTCACTGGGTTTGAGTGGACTCATGGTGACATTCACATTCGTCGGAACGTTGTAATAGGCGCGCACGTGACGCTCAATGCGTTTGCTGATCTCCGACGGGGCCGATTGCGCTGAGCAACCCAGGCAGGAAAGCAGAAGCATAATTGTAGAGCGTCGCAATAGCGTCACTGTAAACCGCCTATCCATGCGTGGAAATCAGATTATCTCACAGCAAGCGCATCGAAGGGCCTGGTCACGGGGCTTGGCCTTCATCCCAGCTGATCAGCTTCAGCTGCCCGTCTTCCTCTCGCGGGTGAGCACAGCGGATGGCAGCAAAACATTCAAAGAACCGGAGCGAAAGCCCTCGAGGTCGAGGGTCACAAATTTGAACCCGAGGGCCTTGAAAATACGAGTGAACTCCGCAGCCATTTGCGAGGTTAAAGCAAGCCGCAGCTCATCTCGCGCGATCTCAATTCGTACGATCTCGCCGTGGTGCCGGACACGAAACTGGCGGAAACCCAGTTTGCGAAGGCTGTCTTCTCCCTGCTCGACAACTGCCAGAGTCTCGCGAGTAACCGGTCGCCCGTACTCGATCCGGGAAGATAAACATGCCGAAGCGGGCTTGTTCCAGATACGCAAACCGGCTGCACGCGCAATTTCCCGGATGTCCGCTTTGTTCAACCCGGCGTCGCGCAGAGGCGCCACCACCCGATGCTGTTCAGCTGCAAGGTGGCCGGGGCGGAAGTCGCCCTCATCATCCAAGTTAACTCCGTAGGCGATGCAGTCGAAACCGCGTGCCCGGCGAAAGTCCTCCATCACGCTGAACAGCTCATCTTTGCAATGAAAGCAGCGGGAAGCGTCGTTGCGGGTGTATTCCGGACGGTTGAGTTCCGCCGTATTGATGACCTCCAATGGGATTTGATATTCGCCAGCGAAGGCGATAGCGTCGGCCAGCTGAGAACGAGCCAGGCTGGGAGAATCTGCAATGAGCGCCAATGCCCCTCTCCCTAATGAGTGGTATGCGATCCAGGCCAGGAAGGCAGAGTCCACTCCTCCGGAATAAGCGATTAAAACACGGCCCAGTCCGCTGAGTCTGGCTTCAAGCGCAAGCTGCTTGGCGGCGAGATGGTCCGACACAGTCACATGTGCATTCTAATACGCTGGGCAGTGCGAATTCTGCGAACCACCCATTTCCGCGAAACAGCACGGCAGCACAGGAGAAAGGCAACTGGCTGGTAACTAACGACGTCGCGACTATCAGATGACAAACAAACGCCGGCGTGATAAGGAATTCTGTGCTAGTTCGTGCGGCAGCACGTTATCACGCCAATTCTTAGCACCATGAAACCTCGATTTGAACCCGACGATGCAGCAGGCCTCCGCCCGGTTCATTCAACGACGCTGATTGATCCAGAAGCCTACGATGCCAGTGAGCAGCAATTCGCTGCCAGCCTGGACCAACGTCCATTTCCGCGGTTTATCGTCGACGAGCAAGGCCAGAAGCCACCAGCACTATCCGGGGACAGACAATCAATTAAAGGAGCCTCTGCCGAGCCCCTTGAGGAAGATTCGAGAAATATCGTTGCAGCACCGGCCCCTGAAGCAAACGGCGGGGCGGAGGAACGAGCTACTTCTCATCCGCAAACCAACCTTGAGGAGGAACATGACCACGAAGGCTGGCGTCAAGAAGTGGCGGCTCGCCTGAACAATTACCGCGCACGCCGCCGGCCGCGGGCGCCGCGCTATCCTTCGTTGCGTCTGAAATTCGAGACGAGTGATCCCGGGGGAACAGTATCCGCAGTGCAGGTCGTTGCGGCTGCCCCTGCCATACCGGCAAGACAGGCGGTCGCGCTCAAAAGTGATTGCATGCAACCCTCCGCGCGGGGGGAGATAAATGACGAGACAGCTGGAAAGATTTATGAAGCGGCGTGCAATCAATCGAAGATCAGCGAATCCAGGACATGGGAACGCTCTAAGCTGATTGAATTTCCACGTCCAGCGGCAGCTCCGCTTCGTATAGATGCTTTGGCCGAGCCGGTATTCGACCGTCCACGAATTCTGGAAGTGCCGGATGTCGTCCCTCCACCCCCGGCGCTGGGCGGAATAATGATTGAACAGGATGAGGAACTGCCCCACGAGAAGCGACCGGGATTCGAGATACCGCTGCAGGCAGCGCCTATGTCGCGCCGACTGGCAGCCGTCGCCATCGACAGCGTTCTGGTTTTCTCCTCGGTAGCGCTATTCGCTTATATTTTCTTCAGAATCACCCGGCAACTGCCGTCATTCCAGCCAGGGGCAGGAATTATGCTGGTTGTGGTGGGAGTTTCCTGGGCCGTCTATCAGTACCTGCTATTGATCCACTGCGGAACCACTCCGGGGCTTGAATTGGCTGGTCTGCGGCTTTGCCGCTTCGATGGCGAGCCCGTCCCCCGGCGCGTCCGGCGCTGGCGGGTACTGGCCTCGGTACTGTCTGGCCTGTCGCTGGCGCTGGGCTACGCCTGGTGCTTTCTTGACGAAGACCAGCTTTGCTGGCACGACCGGATCACCCATACGTACATGGCGCCGAAGACCTAACGTCGCGAAGTAATGGCTGAATGGAATTTCTGTCCACTTCGATGGCGTATTCCTGAGCCCAGCCGCTTTTCGTAGGGAGCGAAGAGCCAGCCCTTAGCGAAGTCGAAGGAATCTCGCACGCGTCGGCACAGCACGATGTGGTCACTCCGCCGAGCTGCCTCGCCCGGCTGAAGTGCGCCGGGCTTTGGATGACGCATAAGAAAAAACGCTAAGAATTCATAATGGGTTTACCCCCTCTCACTCTTTAAGCTTTATACGCGCCAATGTGTTAAATTTTTAAGTTTGCGCCATCCTGCGCAAATCATGTCTTCTATCACCCAGAACGTCAGACGCCCGGCCGTCAAAGTATTCGTCGCCACCACGGTCATGCTGACGTTTATCTCTTTTTGGCGGGC
>CATPBY010000361.1 GCA_955652845.1 uncultured Terriglobales bacterium
TCCTCCTCTCGAAACAATTCTCATTTAGGCAAATCTTGGAGAGCCTGCAGAATGCCGTCCGCTCCGGGATTGACCGCGACCGGCGAGCGATAACTCCAGGCGATGATTCCGGATTTATCGATGACGAACAGGGCGCGCTCCGAAAATCCATCCGCCCTGCGGTAGGCGCCGTACGATTGTGCCACCGCTCCTTTGGGCTCAAAGTCCGCCAGCAAGGGAAAGTGCAGATGGCGCGCTTCGGCAAAAGCGCGGTGGCACCAGACCCCATCCACCGACACGCCCAGCAGCTCCGCTCCGAATTTCTGGAACTCGGGCAGGACCTCGTTGTAGAGCGCCATCTGATCGCCGCATACCGGGCTCCAGTCCGCGGGATAGAAGGCCAGAATCACCGGCTTGCCGCGCAATTCCCTCAGCGAGAGCGTCTGGTCCGGGGTGACGTGCAAACTGAAATCAGGAGCCTCAGTGCCCGCTGGCAGCAGCTCGGATGGCGCTGCGTGCCCATTGATGACGGCAGTCCCCGCCGTGTAATCGTGCAACTTTGCATTTTCCATTGCCATGTCACTTTCTCCTTATCCAGCCTAAGGCGGATCTAGGCGAACTCATTGTGCTTCTCACGCTGTTCCGTCCCCCCAGCAGGTCGCGCCGTGAGAGGTCAAGAGATCCGGCCTTCGCTGGTCAGAGTGAAGGCCGGATCGCGCTTAGGCTGCGGCTTCTCTGCTTCGCCGGATGAACGTAAGCAGGTCGGCATTGATCTGGTCGGCATTGGTTGTGGGCATCCCGTGCGGGAAACCCGGATAGATCTTCAGCGTGGAGTTCTTCACCAGCTTCGCTGACAGCGGGGCGGCGGCAGCGATGGGCACGATCTGATCGTCGTCGCCATGAAGGATAAGAGTGGGCACGTCGAACTTCTTGAGATCTTCCGTGAAGTCCGTCTCGGAGAAGGCCTTGATGCAGTCATAGCCCGCCTTCATTCCTCCCAACATGCTCTGCAACCACCAGTGCTCCCGTATGCCTTCCGAAATCTTGGCGCCGGGCCGGTTGTAGCCGTAGAACGGAAGCGTAATGTCCCTGTAAAACTGCGGACGATTCTTTACATATTGGGCGCGCAGGTCGTCGAACACCTCGATGGGCGCGCCGGCGGGATTCTTCTCTGTCTTCAGCATCAGCGGTGGCACCGCGCTGATCAGCACGGCCATGTCGACACGTTTTGAACCATGCCGCCCAATGTAACGGGCAACTTCTCCTCCGCCGGTGGAGTGGCCTACATGGATTGCGTTCTTGAGGTCGAGCTTTTCCGCGAGGGCTGCGAGATCGTCGGCGTAGGTGTTCATCTCGTTACCATCCCAGGTCTGGGTGGAGCGGCCGTGCCCGCGCCGGTCATGCGCGATGACCCGAAAGCCCTGCTGGCCGAAGAACAACATCTGTCCGTCCCAGTCGTCCGCGGTCAGCGGCCATCCGTGACTGAACACTATGGGCTGGCCCTTTCCCCAGTCCTTGTAGTAAATCTGCGTACCGTCTTTTGTGGTAATCGTAGGCATAACTTGTCTCCTTAATCTCCTCGTTTGGTTTGCGATTTGTTGTTCTAAGAAACATCTGGAAATCGGCCATGTATTCCGATCAAGCCCTACGGACTTGGCTCGGGCTGAACCCCTGATCCGGTATGTGATATTCGTCAGCGGCGCTTGCGCAGGCTGCGTCCTTTGGGACCGCCACTGACGTCGGGAACTTCTTCACCGAGGGCAGTGGCTAGATCGATTTGATGATCCTGCTCCTGCATCAGGATCTGCCGAATTTGTTCCGCCATCGCGTATTCTCCCAGCGCTTCACATTGCCGGATGCGATCGCGGTAATTGCGAATGGTTTCATTTTCATTCTCGAGATCGTACCGGAGCATGTCTTTTGGCTTTTTCGAGATCCGCACCGGCAGGGGAGTGACCACGGGCATTTTGCCGAGATAGTCGATCTGCCGCGAGAGGATCAGGGCGTGATCGAGCTCCTGCTTGGCGTGAATTTCGAGCTGGGCGGCGATGTCCATGTATTGGGCGCCACTGAGCACCTGGGAATAGACCACGTAGGCGATGATGGCTTGATATTCGCGGGCAAGGTCTTCATTCAACAGCTCCGCCAGGCGGGCGCGGGAAATTTCGTTTTCGTTTGCGGGGGATTTGGGTTCAGCCATTTACTTTCTCCTTTGAATTGACATGAGCTAGGGGTGCATGCTGGATATTGTTTGCCTCTCAGAATCGCAACGCAGGCAAGGACTCTGGAGCGTGGACGTCTGTCGAGACGCTGATCTCTTGCCTGCGTCCGCATTGGCTGCGCGATTCGAGGAGGTGCAGACCACCAGGCTGGTTGTCATGGTCGACCACTTGCGGAAATCTAGATTGCGCAAAAGTGTACCCTCAAAAAGTCCACTTCTCAACTCCCACAAGGGGTCAAAGGCACTTCGATTTCCCGTCGTGCGCTGAAGCGAACTCACTCGGCCAAATCAATTCCCAGCGTAAACAATTCTGTCCCGAGGAAAAGCGCAGCAACGCATTGTGCCCTCCGGGAATTCTGCCGGTGCGAGTCAGGACCCATTTTCACCTGATATACTGTTACCCGCCACAGATGGAGCAATTTCCGCCAGAACTAACACCGGAGCAAAAGACTCTTTGGTTATTGACGAGCCTGTCGAGCAAGTGGTTGGGGCCTGGCACATCTCGCTCATGTGGGGGACGTAGTTCAGTTGGTTAGAACGCTGCCCGGTCACCGACTCCTAAGGGCCGAATCAATTGGATCTCCATCGTTTCCCGCACAGAGCACGCCTTTAGTTAGGCA
>CATPBY010000362.1 GCA_955652845.1 uncultured Terriglobales bacterium
CAACGTTCTGGCCTAGGCTCACACTTGATGAGGGCTGCCGAGGATCATGCGCGTTCTGCCGGCGCCACCGCCATGGATCTGAGGATCGTAAACCTGCGCGCTGAGTTGTTGAAATTCTATGCGCGACTGGGCTATGAGGAGACGGGCAGGGTCCCGTTGCCACCTGATGCGGCGGCGAAGCAGCCTTGCCATTTCATCCAGATGTCGAAGAAGTTGACCTGAAAATTCTCAAACAAAAGCAGCATTCCGGCACTCCTTGGGCCTCTGGCCGAAGAGCCGCCGTGTTTTCTAACCTTGGATAAAACGTCGAGCTTTGCTCGACCTGACAGCTGAAGGGCGGCTGTCTCTACCGCCGACCGTTATCTACGGCCAGCGCTTTGCCGTATCTTCCCATCCCGCAGCGCGGGCGGGTTGCGGAGAGGCGTTGACCGCCGGTTGAGGGATTCGGATAGGTTGCTGCGACCCGGTGGCCGCCGCCAGTGTCGGCTTATTCGAACTCTCCGATCCAGATTCTTTGTCCTCGGACAGCAGGGGCGCGGCCACCCGCAACGCCTCAACTTCTTTTTCCAGCCTCGCCAGTTCAAGTTCCTTCTGTCTGAGAACTTCGTAAACATTCTTCATACGTTGGCACCTTACGTACTTCTTGGAATTGGAACAATTGACCGCACTTTATCAGGTGTCTCACTTTTGTCAAGAAGCAAGAATTTCACAAGCAGGCCTGCTTCACATGAGATCCCTGCACCTTGTGCCCTGGACCAGCATTCCGCGGACGTCATTACCGGAATAATTTCAAACTCGGCCAAAACATCCCATCGGCTCTCCCAGGCGGCCAGCTAATCCTGGTGCGCCGCCTCCATAATCTGAAAGCAGCGGACCACGGCCGGATCCATCCTGCTGGCGTGATAAGTGACGCCCGCTGGCAGCAAGCGCCCCTCACTCCTGAATCGTTCCCCTCCGCGTTAAATCGGCAGATTTGAATTGTTCTATAACATAAACAGCACCGAAGCAATTTACCGGATCGCAATCTCTAACTTCACGTATCTGATCCGTTCGTGACACCGATTTTACAAACAGACCCCTCACCTTTTCTGTGTCTTAGCGTCTAATCAGGCAGATGGTTCCTACCCTAGGCGTCTATTTCCGTGTCCTTGGAAAAACAATTTCGGAAACGCGCGGGCGGAGTCAGTTTCAGGGAACGGTTGACCTGAGTTTTACGTACCTACACCCAAGGGTATGTGTAGGGTAATGAGCCCGCTGGACGTAAGCGGCGCGTCGGCGGAGTTGGCGGCTCGGAGGCAAGTCATGGCAATCGGGCAGGACAGTGGTAATGGAAGCGGGAACAGACATCTCCCAATCAATGGCGACGCGCATGTGCAGGAGGTGGTTAAGGCTGCGCATGAAGAACTACGGCAACTGATGCGTCAGCGCGCCGATGTGATGAAGCGCATTGGCACGGTGAAACAAACGATTGTAGGCCTCGCTAATCTTTTCGGCGACGAAGTCCTGAGCGAAGAGTTGCTCGATTTGGTGGATCGCAAGGGCGGCGGGCGCCAGCCAGGGTTTACCAAGGCCTGCCGCATGGTGTTGATGGAAGCCGACCGGCCCTTAGGCGCGCGCGAAGTGTGTGAAAGTATACGGCGGCGTCTTCCGCCTGTGCTGCTTCGTCACAAGGATCCCCTGGCTTCGGTCACAACCGTGTTAAACCGTCTGGTCGAGTATGGTGAAGCTCGAACTGTACCGGGCGAGAATGGACGCCGCGCCTGGCAGTGGGTGTCCGATCCATCGAATAGTGGGTTTACCTCGGCCGGCGGTGGCATGCCTCTCTCTGAGTTGTGAATTAACTCGTCTGCACCGGCCTTCGCAGCGCCATTCCGCGTTGTCCTGTTTGCTATTCTAAGCTGGTGAACTCCGGAAGAGAGACGGGCGGCGCTATTTTTCTCCAGTTAGTTGTTGTGGGCGCGTCGATGGTTCTCTTCTCCTGGATAGCAGAGGCAGTAACGGCAAATCGGTCTCCTGCTTTCGACTCTGCGGTACGGATGGCCGTTCACCAGCACGCCTCGCCCCAGGAAACGCTTCTGATGCGGGGTATTTCATTCTTTGGTTCGCCCGACGTCATGGTGCCCCTGGTGCTGGTGATTCTGGTTGTGCTGGCCGGCATGGGCATACGCCGGCAAGCGATTCTGCTGATTACAACCTTGACCGGGGCCGCCCTTCTCGAATCAAGTCTGAAGCTCATTTTTCACCGTGTTCGCCCGGAACCGTTTTTCGGCCTGGCGGTTCCCAACAGCTATGCCTTTCCCAGCGGACACGCCATGGTCGCGCTTTGTTTCTACACCGCCCTGGCTTGGATAATAAGTGATCGATTGGCGACTCGATGGTTGCGTGTGGTGGTGTGGGCGGTAGCCGCGTTCTTGGTTGGTTTGATCGGTTTTTCGCGGATTTATCTGGGCGTGCATTATCCCAGCGACGTTCTGGGCGGATACGCCGCAGGCGCGCTGTGGATGGCCTCGCTTGCCCAGGTGAGGAACTGGTGGCGGCAACACACCGCAGATGCGGAAGCTGCGGCGAAAATCCTGATTGAAAGCGCAGATTCCTCCGTTACCCCGGTGGAAGCAGCATTCCCTTTTCCAGATGCCGGGTCACGTGCGCATACGAAGCCGCATGAGGATCGTGTGTAACCATCACAATCGTCTTTTGAAAATCTTCATTCAGGCGCTTCAAAATCTCCAGCACTTCAGTGGCGGAATGGCTGTCCAGGTCGCCCGTAGGCTCGTCGGCAAGCAGGAGCGTGGGGTCGCTGACGATGGCGCGCGCAATCGCCACGCGCTGCTCCTGCCCGCCGGAGAGCTGCTTGGGAAGATGGTTGACGCGCTCCTCAAGGCCCACCAGTTTCAAGGCCGTCATGACGTGATCACGCCGCTGCTGGGTGTTGAGTTTGGTTAGCAACAGCGGCAGTTCGACGTTCTCGAATGCGGTGAGCACGGGAATCAGGTTGAAAGTCTGGAATACGTACCCGATATGCTCGTTACGCCAGCGGGCTGACTGGGTGTCACTGAGGCGGAAGATGTTCTCCCCCAGCACCAGCAACTCTCCAGCGGTTGGCCGGTCAATGGCAGCGATCATGTTGAGCAATGTGGTTTTGCCCGAGCCCGAGGGTCCCATCAGTGCGAGGAACTCGCCGCCGGCAATTTCGATGGATACATCATCCAGCGCCTTCACTTCAAAAGCGTCGCGCTTGAATACCTTGCTGACGTTGCGTGCCTGGACTACTTTGGTTTGAGTAGCAGTCTTGGGAAAAGTTGTAGCAGTGCTCATGATTGTCCCTTGATCTTGATTTTGTCTCCGTCTTTCAAATCCTGCGGGGCCGTAGTTATCACGCTCTCGCCGCCGTTCAGCCCCTGCACCAGCAGTCCGCCGCTGCGTTGCGATTGAATTTGCACCTGGCGCATCAGCGCCCTGCCATTGAAGGCCAGAAAAACGACTTTCTTTCCATCGCGGTCACGGACCGCGGTTGTGGGCACAAGAACTCCTGAGGGCTGCGTACTCGTACTCTTCTTTTCGTTCGCCAGAAACTTGACCGTGGCATTCATGTCCGGACGCAGGTACTCGTCCGGGTTCAGAATCTGCACTTTCACCTGCACGGTCGCCTTCTGACGATTGGCTTCGGGTGAAATTTCGGCAATCGCGCCATCGTACTTGCGATCGGGAAACGCGTCCACAGTGACAATCCCTTTTTGCCTCGGGCTTAGCTTGGAGAAATCATCCTGAGCGATGTCGAGTTCGACCTGCAGATCGTTGAGATCAGCCAGGGCAACCACCAGCCCTTGCGGACCGCCCTCGGCCGTGCTGGCAAATCCCGAGGTGACGAGCTCGCCTTTTTCAGCGGCGCGCTCGAGAATTGTTCCCGTCACCGGCGCCCGGATCAGCGTTGCGTCGAGCAAAGATTTGGCATAGTCCGCCTGACCCTGAGCCTGCTGAAGAGCTCCGCGGGCGCGAGCAATCTCCTCTTGCCGGGGCCCGATCTTCGCCATCTGGAATCCTCGCTCCAGTGAGTTTACCCGCTGCTGATCGGCGTCAAATTTAGCGATCGCATCATCCAGAGCTTGTTTCGAAACCACTCCCTGGTTGAACAGATTGCGGGTGCGGTCAAGCGTGATCTTGTCATTGGCGAGCGTGGCTCGAGCCTCATCCAGATTATGCCCGGATTGCTGGATCTCCTCAGGCCGCGATCCGTGCTGCAACTCCTCGAGATAAGCGCGCGCGTTGAGGGCGGCGCCTTTAGCTTGTTCGTACTGGGCGCGGAATTCGTCATCCTCGAGCCGTACCAGGATCTGGCCTTCTTTGACTTTGTCGCCTTTCTCCACGCCAATCCACTTGACCCGGCCCGTCACCTTGGAATTCAGGTTGATTTTATGATGGGCCACAATGTATCCACCGGCGGAAAGGACAATGCCACCCACGTCGCTGTTTTCCGCCGCAGCGCGAGCGACTTCGACCTCGGGAATATCGCGGGAAAGCAGGCGATAGGCCAAAGCCGAAAGACTTAACAGGGCGATGAGTGAGATACCGATAATAATGAAACGCCGGGCCCAGGTCGGAGTTTCTCCGCCGCCTGGCGCCGCGCGGTCGATGCGCAAACTTTGCAGATCGTGATGTTTTGCGTCAATAGCCATGCTTATTCAAAATTAAAGATGAGCTGAAACTCTTGCTGATGCAAAATTCCTAAGCTCGGTCCATCTCTAATCGCGCAATGCGGAAAGAATGCTCTGCCGGGACGCGTGCCAGGCAGGCGCCATGCCACCAAACAAGCCCATGATGATTGCGAATACGATGGCAGTTCCGACCACTGCCCAGGTCATGCGCAAACTGAAAACGACTTCGCTGAAAGTCACGGCGTTGGACGTTCCCGTAGTCATTCCGTTAAATGGCAGCATCAGCAGAATGCCCACCGCCGCGCCCAGCAATGATAGCAGCACCGATTCGAAGACAAACGAAGTCAGAATGCTGGGCCGGGAGAAACCGATCACGCGCAAAGTTGCAATCTCGCGCGACCTGTATGCCACCGCCGCATACATGGTGTTCATGGCGGCAAAGCTCGATCCGATGGCCATGATGATCGCCACCACCCAACCGATGATTTTGATCGGCGTCCCCGACCGGGTCTGCTTGGCGTAGTAGTCAGGCTCCAGGATGCCTTCCAGTTTGAGCCGCTGGTCGTCACTCACCCGGTGTTTTAAGGCATCGGCGGCAACCGGATCTGTCGCCCGCAGGTAGGCCGACGAAAATCCTCCCTGACGATCGAAGTCCGAGGCCATCTGGTTTACATCGCCCCATATTTCCGATTCATAGGCTGAGCCGCCGGCGTCGAACACGCCCACAACTTTCCATGGTCCCTTGCCGAACTGCATGGTGTCGCCGATATTCGCCTGCGAAAAGCGCCTGTGGATGGAGTCGCTCACCACCACCTCGCGCTGGCCGGGCATGAACCACCTTCCTTCCACGAGTTTGACCCGGGGACGAAGTTCGAGACCATCCGGCATCATACCTCGCACCGTAACGTTGACTTCGCCCGTACCATCCTTGCGTGGAAGCACAATTACCACAACCCATTCACCGGATACTGTGGGTTCGCCATGAGCGTCCTTGGCGATGCCGGGAAGGTTCTTCAAGGTTGGCAGCAGAGAAGCGTCGAAGCCGCCGGAGAGTTCCGCCTCCGAACCCTTGCGCAGCACCAGCACATTCATCGCATCGCCGCTGCTGACGAATGCCCGCTGCAGCCCGGCGAGGAGTGCCATCAGGAAAATCGCGGTAGTAACGGTGAGCGCGATACCCAGCGCCGTCATGATGGTGAGCCCCTTGCGGAGCCTCAGATTCCGGATGTTATAGCTGATCGGTATGGCCATAATTTAGGTTCTCACATGTCACCCGATGTGACGCAAGCCCTCGACAATATTGATCCGCGATGCGTTGTAGGCGGGCAAACAGCCGCTCACCAATCCCACCAAGGCTGCGACCATGACCGCAACCACCATGGTGGATAAAGTCACTCTCAGGCCACCGGGCACCCCCAACGTAGAAGCGCTCTTGCCGATCAGGTGAATCAGACCCGCTGCCACCATCACGCCCAGCACTCCACCCGCCACCGAAAGCGCTACGGCTTCACCGACGAACAGAGACAGCACACTGCTGCGGGTGAATCCCAAAGTCTTGAGTACGGCAACTTCCCGGGTGCGGCTGCGGATGGACATCGCCATGGTATTGGCAGAAACCAGCAAAATCGCGAAAACTACGGCCGCGCAGATGCTCAGGATGAAAGCTTTGACGTTGCCGAGCATCGCAATGAAGCCAAGTTGAAAAGCTTTTTCACTTTCCGTCTTGGTCGGTTGGGGAGAGTTGTGAAACATGTCGTCCACAGCCTGCGAGACTTGCGACACATCCTGCGCAGAGTTGGTGCGGGTGAAGAAAAAACCCGCCTGCCCCTTGAAGAACGCCACCGCCTCCTCGAGATACTTGGCGTGGAAGTAGAGAGCGCGATTCGGGGGATCGATAGTGTACATGGCGCGGATGGTCAACTCCGGGTTCACGGGGAAGATCGTCCCCTGCAACGTGATCTTGTCCCCGATTTTCCATCCATACTTTTTGGCCAGCTCGGTATCGACCATGGCGCCGGCGCGATCGCGCTGCCAGGCCTCAACCTGATCTGCAGGGACCATCTTGTCCGAAGCCACCTTGAGGTACTCCTCCGGGTCGGTGGCGAATTGGGCGAAAAAATTTTCCGGCTTGTCGTCTTTGTAGCGGCCGCCAAACCACGTCATCGGCGCCACCGCAACCACCCCGGGCAGGCTGCGGATCTTCTCACGGTAATAGCCGGGCAGGAAAAATGTGAGCGACACGCGGTGCCGGGTCATGAGCCGGGTGGCCGAGTTCGGCGCGCCCTGATCGATATAGAAGGTGTGCCAGATCGTCATCATCAGGGTAAGCAGCAGTAA
Organism: uncultured Terriglobales bacterium; assembly: GCA_955652845.1. Taxonomy (GTDB): domain Bacteria; phylum Acidobacteriota; class Terriglobia; order Terriglobales; family Acidobacteriaceae; genus JABCYV01. Next base: position 6,990 of record CATPBY010000362.1, read on the forward strand.
AGAAAAACTGATGCTCAAGACCGTCAGAACGCTGCGGCGCTTGTTGCGAAACGCGTTGCGGACAACAAAACTGCTCAACGTCATAGGAAATTCAGTTCACGCACTCAGCCGATGTGACGCAAGCCGTCCACGATCCCGACTTGCGAGGCGTGATAAGAGGGAACGATGGCGCTCAGGAATCCGACCAGTCCAGCCACCAGCATTGCCAGCATGACCGTGCCGCTGGAAACATTCATGATGGTGAAAAAGCCGCTCGCCATGGGCGAGTGAGTGAAGGCTCTAATGAGCAGATAGGCGCCGCCCGCGCCGAGCACCCCGCCAAGCAATGCCAGCGCGACCGCCTCTCCCACGAACAGGCTCAGGACGGTCTGCCGGGTGAAACCTAGCGTCTTGAGCACTGCAACTTCCCGGGTCCGTTCGCGAATAGACATCGCCATGGTGTTGGCGGAGACCAGCAATGTGGCGAAGACGACGGCGCCGCAAATACTCAGAATGAAAGCTTTCACATTGCCCAGCATGGCAACGAAATCCAGTCCGAACGCCTTTTCGGTCTCGGTCTTAGTTGGCTGCGGAGCGTTATGGAACATGTCGTCCACAGCGGTTGCGATCTTGCTCACATTCGCCGGAGAATCGGCAAGAATGCCAAAAGTTCCTGCCTTGCCTTTGAAGAACGGAACTGCCTCCTCCACATACTTGGTGTTGAAATAAACCGACTGATCATCTGGGACCGCATGAAAGATGCCTTTTATATTAAGCTCAAGATCTACAGGATAGATTGTTCCCTTAAGAACGATACGATCACCCACCTTCCATCCGTACTTCTTGGCAAGCGTGTCGTCTACGATCACTGCCTGGCGGTCATGCTGCCAGGCAGAGACTTGGTCGGCGGGAATATCTATATCCCGGTAGACCTTGAAGAACTCCTCGGGATCAGTGCCAAACTGCGCGAAGAAATTCTCCGGCTTATCGTCTTTGTACAGTCCGCCGAACCAGGATACAGGCACCACGGCAACCACTCCGGGAACGGAGCGAATTTTCTCCCGGTAGTAGCCCGGTAAAGCGAAAGTCAGCGAAACCTTGTGACGGACCACCAATCGAAGCACTGACTCGGCGCTGCCTTCGTCCATGTAGAAGCTGTGCCAGAGCGTCATCATGAGCGTCAGGAGGAGCAGAGAGAAGCCGATGCTCAGGACGGTCAGAATGCTGCGTCGCTTGTTGCGGAAGGCGTTTTTTCTGACAAAACCAGTTAGAGTCATGATGGAACTCCGGGAGATGCTGGGG
>CATPBY010000363.1 GCA_955652845.1 uncultured Terriglobales bacterium
AGATGGTAGAGAGCAAAGAGAATCGAGTTCACAACCCAGTTCATCTTCCGGAGAAATACTGACTTCTTCATCAAGTAGCCGCGAAGAACCCGATCTGGTATTTCTCGATGTGCAGATGCCGGGTGTCGACGGGTTCGATGTGCTACGCGCATTGCCAGCAGAACGGTTACCCGCGGTTATCTTTCTCACAGCCCATGAGGAACACGCACTGCGAGCCTTCGAGGTGCACGCTTTGGACTATTTGTTGAAGCCACTGGATGACGAGCGCCTTGCGGCGGCTGTGAATCGCGCTCAGAAGCAACTGGATACTGTTTCCAAAGCAGAGATGGTTGGACGCACGTTGGGATTGCTCGACCAGAACAGCAAACAATATGCATCTCGCTTCGTCGTACGAACGGGATCCCGGATTCAAGTTGTGTCCGCAGAAGACCTGGAATGGATTGCAGCGGCCGACGACTACTCGGAGTTGCACACTCGCAATAGTACTTACCTCTTGCGCGAAACCATGCACTCGCTGGAACAAAAGCTCGACCCCGCGAGATTCGTCCGTATTCACCGTTCCAGAATCGTAAGGTTGGATCGAATTCTCGAACTCCGCACCATTGAGAATAGAGAGTAGATGGTGAGGCTTCATGACGGGTCCCAACACCGCTCCAGCCGTACTTACGCCGACCGGCTTGAACGCTGGCTGTGCGGGAAAGATTGAGAAATGATCCTCAACTCCCGCGACGGCCAGTGGATTTATTTCTACTCGGGCCGCGACAAAGGGACTTACCAACTGTGGAAAGCGCCTTTTAAAGGTGGATCGCCGGTCCGGGTGACGAGCAATGGTGGTATCTATGCGATCGAATCCGTTGACGGGCGCTTCCTTTATTACTCCAAATTTGGCGAGCCCGGAGTTTGGAAAAGACCGTTGGATGGTGGCGAGGAATTCCGCTTAACGCTTGTTGTTGGTTTGGATGGGACGTTGCTCGCACCGGAATCTACTTCCTGAACCTGGATTTTCCCCCGAACGGCAGAATTGAATTCTTCGCTTTGCCAACCGCCAGTCCACCCCAATCCTCACTCTCGACAAGCCCGTCTCTCTCTTTGGTGGTCTGAACGAATCGGGATTGACAGAAACTACTTTGTGACGTAAAGTCAGGACCATCCGCAGGAGGTGAACATGTCATACCGGCACGGTTCGGCCTTTGGGTGGCCGCTTTGGGGTGCCCTGCTTTTGATGATTCCCATCGCTTTCGTCGTCGGTGCCCTCAGCGGGCACACTCCGACTTGGGGCTTCCTTCAGAATCCGGTCGTGCTGCTCGGTTCACTGGGTGTGGCGGCGCTCGGTAACCTGTGGTCCTTGGTACATGCGGGAGTCCCGAAAGGTAAGCCGCCGACCTTGCGTATCGACATCGGCGCAAACCCGCTCGGCATCATCGTCCTCGCGGTTGCAGGTTTGCTCGGAGCCCTTCTCATTGGATACGCATTCGTCGAAAATTTCACGCGGAGATAGGCTTATGAACGCCAAGCGAGCTCTCGCTGCCGCGCAAATGCTGCTCATGTTCCCGGCCATCCTCTTCATGGGCGCGCTCGTCGTTCGGCAGTTGTCGCCACTGCAACACGAACCAGCGCATACCGCTCACCGGATCGTAATGTGGTACGCGGGGAGAATGTGGACACTCTGGGCGCTGCTCATCACCCTACCGCTTGCCGTGCTGGTTACCGGCTGCGTCACGCTGCTGCGGAGTTGGAGCAACGTCCCCGAACTGCCGTACCGGGCGCAGCAAGGGCTCGCCGCCATATATGCTGATCGGCCGATGCTATGCATTGCTATGATGACGTTGACGGCCGGAGTCGTTCTCGCAATTGTCGCCATACATATGGCCGCTAATTGATGCCTGACGTAATATCGCGATATCACTTATCGACAGGCAAATGTGCGTATGAGCATGGAACCACGTGGGCTTGCGATACAGAGGGTGGGAAAATCCGGACACCCCGGGCTCGCATGTCTACCAATCAGCTAGGAATTAGAGATTGACGTACGTCTATGTGCAAGGATCTAGGGCCCGGGGCGAGCGCGGCGTGTCGGGGAGCAGGGATGCGGGAGCGCGGGGGGTGCGTGGGGCACTTGTTTAAGCGCGCTTACAGCAATAATAACTTCGGAGTTGCCTACGCCAGTCATCGGCGAAGAGTGGGTGACATGGAAGACTTTTGCTTACCCCCGGTAGTCTACGGCCTCGCTTACTCCGCGTTCGCTCGGGTCGGCGAAGGTCACTCGCCGCAAGAACCGTGGAGGCTAAGGAAAGAGTTCCTTTACTTCAATCCTTCCACGAGATAGAGGTCTGACAGAATTCGGTGATAGCCATAAAGGCATGCCCTGCCGTCCGGCGTGATGAGGATGGGACCTATACGGCTTACGCCGGCTGAATCGGAAGGCATAAGCTCCTTCCACAGTGTCCTGTGGCCCGTCGACAAGTCCAGCCGATAAACGTTAGCTGGCAGATCTCCCGGCTTGTAGAGATAGATTGCCTTGCCGTCTGCGCTCCATTGAATGGGTTGCTCTCCAGGCTCAATACCCGGAACAGCCCGAGGGTCCCCTCCTGCCACCGGGTAAAAATATGCTTTCTCGTCAGGTCCGATGCCAACCACCTGCTGACCATCCGGAGAGAGAACCAAAACAAGAGGATCGATTCCCTCCGGGGAGATGGGCACCGGCTTTCCGTCGGACGAATCCTGGCGGTAAATACGGGCAGGGCGACCTGGTTCCTTGCCCGAGAAGAGGAAGCGCTGGCCGTCAGGAAGCCACTTCGCCCGGCTGTGATTGGTGGTGTCGTGAGTGAGAGGCTTGGCTTCGCCGGGCCCGGTGGGAAGAAGAACAAGCTGGGCTGGGGGAGAAGGCGGACTCGCAATAACCCATTTGCCATCAGGCGACACGCTGATCGCCTGTCCATCTCCCAGGCGCACGGCCGAGGTCTCACCAATCTTTCGCTGATAAACAGAATAGTTCGTGCCTCCGCCTTCACCCGCCTCTGTGAAGAGCAAGACCTTGCCATCGGGCGAGAGGTCGGATGGGTAGGAGTAGTCGAGCCACGACAGATCGCGCTCCTTGCTCTCACCAGAAACGAGGCCAATGAGTTCTCGCCGCCATGCGTCCTTGGCGAGGAGTACGCGCCCATCCTGCCAAATATCCTGTAGCGACAGGGTGCCCGGAACTCGTGCGATTAGCCTCTCGCGGCCGCCGAGCGTAGCGGCGTAGATGGCGCGTTTAAGGCCGAGTTCGCAGGCGGTGAACCATATTTC
>CATPBY010000364.1 GCA_955652845.1 uncultured Terriglobales bacterium
AATGGAGGCTGGGTGGAGTATTGGCTAAATTTGGAATCTCCGCCAGCGGAGCGAAGCCGCCCTGAGCGGTGTCGAAGAGTCACTCCACGCGAGATCCCTCGGTCGGCTGAACGCGCCGGGGCCCGGGATGACGCATCAAAAAGACGCTGAAAATTTTATCCCAGGGCTTGCAAGATCGGGATCGTTTATAGAAACATGATTCAAATGCTTTGCCAGTTGCCGAAGTGATTCGCGCGAAGATCATTCCGGCTCTGGGCAATGACCGGCGGCGGCACATTTTTGAAGTGGCCGAAGCAGCGGATGGATCGATTGTCCGGTGAAGCGCACGATTTCTTAACCGGGTAGATCAACAGGAGAAAAATATGAGTAGCGCTGCGCAATATCCGTACGACACTCGGCTAGACGTGCTGTACAAGCATTTGGAACTCATCGACGAGAAAGCACTTTCGGATGCTGCGCCTCACCAGTGGTATAACCAGACGCTTTGTCAGGTAAATGCCTCGGTGGTGCGCGTCGGAGTGGTTCAGGGGGAATACCATTGGCACAAGCATGACGACGATGATGAGTTTTTTTATGTAGTTGAGGGCAAGCTGTTGATCGATCTCGAAGGACGGACGATTGAGCTCCAACCGCGGCAGGGGTTCGTGGTCTCCAAGGGAGTACTTCACCGCACCCGAGCCCCCCAGCGGACCGTGATCCTCATGTTTGAAAATGCCGGCATTGTGCCCACTGGAGACAAGTAATTCTGCGGCCGGCAATCTCATGCGATCTGCTGAAGTCACGGCTTCGCTGGTTCGAAATGAGCATTCGATCAACTTTGGGAAATTCGCGACTTCTTCAGGCTTCCCCGATCGAATTCCGGGCGCCGATGAGCTGATGAACAGCTAAAATAGTCGACAGCAATTTCCCATGATTTTTACGATAAGACGAAAGGATGTTTATATGCGTGGTGGAGAATATGAATCATCAGAGGACAACGGCGGTCTGGGCATCGCGGTCACCTTCCTGTTAATCGGATTGGGAGCAGGAGCGATTGTCGGCCTGCTTCTGGCTCCGAAGACTGGTAAACAGTTGCGCAAAGAACTTCGTGGACGATACGACGATGCCCGGGATGCGATGGAAGATTTCGCGAGTGATGCGAAAGTCAGGGTTGAGGAAGTGCTCGACCGTGGCTCCGAGATGGCAGAGAAAGTACGCGATAAGGTGGGTCCGCTAGCCGAAAGAATGCGCAAAGGATAGGCCGGGTAAGGCTCAAAGGGCAGGCCAGGTAAGGCCGGGCAAATCTGTCGAAGTTCCCTGGGGGAGCAGGGGAAAGAGGGTGCCCTATTCCACGGAAGACCCCAACATTCGTTACTTTGGTTTCGAGCGGAGCATTAGGTAACTCAATTCGTTCCGGGGGTTCGGGTCGAGTACTCTTTAGCCGCCGGTCTCGTGCAGTGGCGCTTCGAAACTGGGTAGCCCACTTCAGGGGGTTCGATTCTTCGGCGACCACAGTGCGCTCCTGGAATGCCTCAGGATTGCTAATTTGCCATCGCTCACACGTACGTTCTGAGACCCTTTCCGATGCCTCATCCGAGTGCTTTTCGTTGTGGGTTTGTCAGGCTCCTTATGTTGGCTCGACGCAGCCTCGACCGTTCAGGATCGGAGGCAAACGATTAATGACTTGCCCACCATCTCTGTACTCTCATTCGCAACGGGCACCAGCGAGGAAAATTCATGTCGATGAAACGCCGATCGTTTCTCTGTTCATCCGTCGCGCTAGCAGGAGTCCGTATGCTTGGCTCGGTCGATAGCCGGGCTGACAAGATCCATCACCAACGCGTCCACGCGGCGTCGCTCATGACCGATTGCGCCAGCCGCTTTCTTGCTGCGCTCAATGCTGATCAGCGCGGCAAAGCAATATTCCCGTTCGATACCGACGAGCGCGTGGGCTGGCACTTCATCCCGAAGGAGCGCAAGGGCCTGCCACTGCGCGAGATGACACCCTATCAGAAGCACCTTGCGAGCGCGCTGCTAGCAGCTGGGCTGAGTCAGACGGGTTACATCAAGGCCGTGACGATCATGAGTCTGGAAGATGTGCTTAAGGTCATGGAGAACGACAGCGGCGAGCGTCGCAACCCCGAGAAATACTATTTCTCAGTGTTCGGCACTCCCTCCGACAGCGGCACGTGGGGCTACCGCGTCGAGGGCCACCATCTCAGCCAAAACTACACAGTGGTCAATGGCAAGGTTATCGACGCCCCAAGCTTCTTCGGCTCCAACCCCGCCGAAGTGCGGGAAGGGGCGCGCAAGGGACTGCGCACCCTGTCTGGTGAAGACGACCTCGGCATGGAGCTGATCCATACCCTCGACGAAGGGCAGCAGAAAGTCGCGATCGTGGACCCAACCGCCTACGAGGACATCTTGACTGCGGCTAGTCGAAAGGCGGCGCTTCAGGGCCAGCCGTCCGGCCTGTCCGCTTCCAAGATGAACGCCAACCAATTCGACGCGCTCATGGCCCTCATAGAAGAATACGCCCGCAACGTGCCCGATGAGCTGGCCGAAGGCCGGTTAGCCCAGACCAACGAAGCTGGCAGGAATATCTACTTCGCCTGGTCGGGAGGCGTCAACCGAAGCGATCCTCATTATTACCGCGTTCAGACACCCTCCTTCCTGATTGAATTAGATGACACGCAGGACAACGCAAATCACATCCACTCCGTGTGGCGCGACTTCACCGGCGACTTTGGCGATGACTTGCTCCAGCAGCACTACCACGCCAGCCATCAAAAGAAGTAGAAGCGCCTAGGCCTCAGGTAAGAATTCGTATTCGTCGATTACCGCTGCCACGGCCACCTTGCCGTCGGGACCCTCGTCATCCACGCGCACGACCTTGCCCTTGCAACGAACCCGGATACTCTCAGTAAGGGTTATTTCCGGCGGAAGCGTGAGGGTGAATTCGATAACTGAGCCGGCGGCAATAGCTGAGTCTACGTAAAAACAGATTCCTCTAGCACTTACGTCGCGGGTCTGCGCTGTTTTTTCCGCTCCACCGTCTTCGCTGTAGGCGACTGAAACGGGTAGCCGCAAGGCAAATCGGCGGGTCGCCCGTTTCTCGTGCTCTGCTTCAGCCATGGTCCTCCGATAAGGCCCTGTAAGCATGATGTTTTCGCTGCGAGGTGTCAAGACGGTAGTTTGCCCGAGTTCAGTGCTCATTGCATGGTGAAATTCGCCGTGCACAGATTGCGTTAAGCTAATGGGTAGGCCTCGGCGATGATTTTCGTCCTCGACAATTACGATTCGTTTACTTACAACCTGGTCCAGTATTTGGGCGAACTAGGGGCGGAGGTCGAAGTCCGGCGCAACGACCAGATAACGGTTGCGGAAATTGAGGCCATGCGCCCTGCCCGGATTGTGCTTTCGCCAGGCCCATGCACGCCGCAGGAGGCAGGGATCAGCATCGACGTGGTCCGGCATTTCGCTGGAAAACTTCCCATCCTCGGCGTCTGCCTGGGACATCAGGCGATCGCCGCCGCATTCGGCGGAAACGTTGTCCGCGCCTCTAAGCTCATGCACGGTAAAACCAGCGAAGTTGAGCACGACGGTCGAACCATTTTCGGCGGCATCGCCAGTCCAATGACCGCGACCCGCTACCATTCGCTGATCGTACAGGAGACGGGATTACCTCCGGAGTTGGAAATCAGCGCTACCACCAGTGAGCGCGGCGGCCCACGAATTATCATGGGCCTGAGACATAAGAAGTTTCCTGTCGAAGGAGTGCAGTTTCATCCGGAAAGCGTGCTCACTTCACAAGGGAAAAAATTGGTGGCCAATTTCCTGAAGTTGGGAGCTACTGGTTGAATTGACCGCGCCAGAAAATATTTTTAGTTAGTTTTTCTCCCTCCGCAGTTCCAATACAGCGTCGTCCTTACCGACCAGAACCACGTCGGCCATTCCAATAAAAAGGCCGTGTTCCACCACGCCGGGCATACGTTCCAGCGCCCGGGCCAAGCCATCAGGATCCTTGATTTGGCCGAAGTGACAGTCCAGGATGTGGTGGCCTTCGTCGGTGAGGAAGGGCTTTCCGAACGCATTCAGGCGCAGCCGGACGGACGCTCCCAGTGCGGCAATATTTTTTGCAACCACGGCCTGAGCGAACGGAACGATCTCCACCGGCAGCGGAAATTTCCCAAGCACGGGAACCTGTTTGCTGGAGTCCACGATAATTACGTACTGGCGGGAGGCTGAGCCGACGATTTTTTCCCGCAGTAGCGCGCCGCCACCTCCCTTGATCAGCCGCAGGTCAGGGTCAACTTCGTCGGCGCCGTCAATGGTTACGTCGATCTGCTGGAACTCGTCCAGTGTGGTCAGCGGGATCCCCACGCTGGCCGCCAGTTCCTGAGTCGGCAGAGAGGTTGGAATTCCGCGGATTCCTAAACCATCGCGCACCCGTTCACCCAGCAACCGGACGGCATACACCGCGGTTGACCCCGTTCCCAGGCCGACGATATTTCCTTGGTGTATGAAGCGCAGACTGGCGCGCGCCGCTGCTTCCTTCTCTTTGTCGATGGCCATGCTGAGCGGTCGCAATATTCGCGACCTCTTACTCTACCGCTTTCTTGGGGAGCGTACCAACTGCGTTGTCGAAGGCACGCCAATCATCTGCGGGCAAGTTGCGTAGCCTGCCGCAATGCGGGTAGGACTTAACAAGACATTTGTCAATTGTTGACTTCGCGCAACCCCGGACATACCATGGGCCGGCTCACCAACATTCTGAAAAATAAAAGATAAAAGAGAGGAACCACCAGATGAAAAAGAATACCGCTGTGGCGGTTGTGATTCTCCTGCTCGTTTGTTTCGCTTCCAGCGCTGCCCTTGCGCAAAAAGCGACCGTACTGCGCGTAGTCGTGATAAAGACCGACAATCCTACCGCTTATGTTCAGGAAATCGAAAAGGGCAGGCAGGTGATGAAGAGCCTGGGAGTCCAGGGAATCACTCGAGTATGGCAAGCCAGATTCGCCGGGACGAACGCAGGAGACATTGTGGTGAGTATCGAGTATCCCAACTGGGCCGCATTTACAGAGGCCGACGCCAAAGAACATGCCAGCAGCGAATATCAAAGTTGGTTAAAGGGTCTGGATAAAATAAGAAAAATCGTCTCCGATAGTCTTTACACCGAATGGTAGCCGGAGCTCGAGTGGGCGATCTTCCTCGCCGGGGTGAGATGCGAACTGCTCTGTTGGATTCGTTGTCAAGACTGAAACTAAAACCCATCCGTCATGAGCATCGGGAATCCCGCCTTTGCAAGGGCGCAAAGGCGGGGGCACTTAGCCCCCTGTTTCTACTGCACTTTCGCGTATTCCGCTTTGGCTTGGCGGAGCAGAGGAATTTCCGGGTCGGCATCCTTCCATAGACCAAAGAAATCCTGGTAGGCGACGCGGCTGTTGGCCTTGTCCCCTTGCAAAGCGTAGGCGCGAGCCATTCCAAGGTGAGATAGGGGGAGCAACACGTCTACACCGATATAGCTTTTGACGTCCAGCAGGCGCTGGTATGCCTGAACGGCTTCCGCCGCCCGTCCCGCCTTCAGATACGCGTTGGCGCGGACGTACAATACCGCGGAGTTGACGCGAGCATAAACCATGGCATTGTCCAGCAGGTCGATTGCCTTGGCGGCATTGCTATGGTTTATTTCAATCTGGGCTTTGACCAGGGGCACGTATACAAATTGCACCAGGGTATCGTAGGGACGTTTTTTGGCAATGTCGTCTGCCAGTTTTTCTGCTTTCTGATCGTCGCCGTTGACAGCCAGTGCGAACGCAGCGTTCAGGACTATGGTTGCCGATTGAGAAGTCTTCAACGCTTGCGTCACACTTTCCTGAACCCCCGTCTTATAAAGTAAAAGCGCCTTACCCATAGCTTCCTGCGAGTACTCATTCGCAATGGCTTCGTTCAGTCCGAGCCGTTCCGCCGCTTCCCGATTTTTTTTCCCGTATTCGATGGCCTGCTGCACCCGGCCCTGGGCGCCAGCCACGCCGGACTTGAATCCAAAAACCACGGCTTCCCCGGCTGGGCCGCTCTTAGCCGCCAAGTCGAGTTCCCGCTCCATGGTCGGGATGTCGTTCTGGACCCACGAGATTCCAGCCAACTGGACATAGGTTGGAAACCCGGCGAGGTTGCGCTGTAAGGCCTGGTTCAAGGTGGCTTTGGCCTCGTCCAGGCGGTTGAGCCCCACATAGGCATTGGCCAGATTGGCATAACCACTCAGGCTGTCGGGATCGAGTTCGATCGACCGCCTGGCATTGTCCAGCGCGTTCTCAAACTGGCCCAGTTGACTGTAAATGTTGGCCAGATTGTTGTAGGGAATCGAGTCGCGGGGATAAGTTTGCTTGTAAAGTTCAAGCGCAGTGATTCCCTTATCCAGCTGGCCGGAGTCGGCGAAGTAGTGCGACATGATGTAGAGCTTTTCGTGCTGGCTGGCGCGATCGCGCAATTCGAAAGCTTTTTGCCGATTCTGCTCCGAAAGCTCGGTCTGGCCCAGGTTGTTGTAGATCGCGCCCAAACGCGCGTAAGCCATGGCAAAATTGGGATCCAGTTCAATCGCCCGCTGATTTAGGGGGAGGGCTGCCATTTCATCGCCTATCTGATGCTTGGCGTCTCCCAGGCTCAGGGCCTTAAGTGCCTCCAGGGACGATGTCGTGGCTTCCGATAAAGGCTTGTCGTATTTCTGAACCGAACCGATCGACTCTCCCAGTTTTCTGCGCAAGTCGGAGCCAGCCTGGTGAAGTGAGGTCAGCACATCTTCTTTTTTGGCCGCCTGTACCTCTTCTCTGGCCAGCGAGTCGCCGGTGGCTGCGTTTACCGCGTCCAGACTGATCACGTACTGGCTTCCGAGGTTGGCGATCGAACCGTTCAGCATTGCCTTAATCCCATTGCGCTGGCAGACCTCTCGACCCACCTGGCCGGTGATGCGCTCATCGGGCCCACGCCCCATGAACTGCAAAGTCTGCCGCACCTTCTGTTCGGGAAAGACGTTCAGATAGGGCGACTGCTCGAGATCGACCGCCAGAGCTTTCTTTAGCGCGCCATCGAACACGGGATCGGCTGTAGTGTTAACGAAGTCGGTAAGCAGGATAGCGTCTTTCTCAGTCATCACGGCTCGTCCGCGGCGGGCGAAAAATGTCATCGCCAGACCAATGACCGAGATCACTACCACCGCCATCACGACGTAGTTCCAGAGATTTCGACCGACTGCCGGAGCCGTTGCCCTTGCCCGCAGTCCGCTCGAAGAGGTGGCCGCAGAAGTCACCCCCGACTCGGTGTCGCGCTTCAACCGCTTCAGGTCCGCACGGACTTCAGCCGCACTCTGGTAGCGGAGGTCGCGATCTTTTTCCAGAAGTTTGTTGATGATGTCTTCCAGTTGCAATGGGACATCTGGGTTCAGCCGTACCGGCGCCACCGCTGGCCGGTTCAGGATGGCGTCGAAGATCACGGGCGCGGTGTCACCGCGGAACGGCAACGCGCCAGTCGCCATTTCATAGAGCACGGCGCCAAAAGAAAATAAATCAGTGCGCGTGTCCAGTTCCTTGCCGCGCGCCTGCTCCGGAGACATGTAAGCGACCGTGCCGACAGTCGATCCGGGGCTGGTCAGCATATCGCCACCCACTGTGTCGACGGTTACAGCCGAACCCAGCGTAGGGGCGCCGAACAGGGCTTCTGGCTTTAGGGTTTGTTTGGCGAGACCGAAGTCCAGAACCTTCGCCTGGTTCCGGGCAGTAACAAAAATGTTTGCCGGCTTGATGTCGCGATGAATGATGCCCTTGGCGTGAGCCGCTTCGAGAGCATCGGCAATCTGGATCGCCAGCCGCAAAAGCACGTCCATCTCGATGGGCTGCTTTCCAATTCGCTGTTTGAGCGTCTGGCCCTCCAGAAGCTCCATGGCGATAAAATAACGGCCCTCAACCTGCCCGATTTCATAAATGGTGCAGATGTTGGGATGGTTCAGAGCGGAGGCGGCCCGAGCCTCCCTTTGAAATCGTTCCAGCGATGCCGGGTCTTTTTCCAGATCCTCGGGAAGAAACTTCAGCGCAACATGGCGGCCGAGACTGAGGTCCTCGGCCTCATACACAACACCCATGCCGCCGCCGCCAAGCTGATGCAGAACCCGATAATGAGAGATGGTTTCGCTGATCATCAACCAGGCAACTCCAGGGAGATTTTTCATGGTAGGCTGCCCACGCGACCAAGTCAACGCAGACGCATACAGGGAAGTGGGCAAGGACGCACTAACGAGGCTGGATGTTACAGACTGTGCCAGAGGATCA
>CATPBY010000365.1 GCA_955652845.1 uncultured Terriglobales bacterium
GCGGAATTCCTTTGCGGTCTTTGCGGTAAAAGGCTTTTACCCGCCGAGGACGGAAGGTTAGAGCAGCTTTATTGATAAACTAAGGGCTACATCTAATGGCAGAGAGTCGCATCCTTTTTGAGAAAGTCTGGGGAGAGCACGTGGTGTGTGCTCCGCCCGAGCAGTCTCCTCTGCTCTATATCGACCTCCATCTGGTCCACGAAGTGACTTCGCCGCAGGCATTCGATGGCTTGCGAGTCGCAGGCCGCCGGGTTCGTCAACCAAAGCGTACCGTGGCCACTGTCGACCACAATGTTCCCACTACGCCGCGCGGCCTGCCTATCACCGACACTATTGCCGCGCGGCAGATCCAGGCCTTGCAGCAGAACTGCAAAGAATTTGGCGTTCCGTTCTTCGATATTGATTCTCCCGATCAGGGAATTGTGCATGTGATCGGTCCCGAGCTCGGGCTGACGCAGCCGGGGATGACGATTGTCTGCGGCGATAGTCACACCAGCACCCACGGGGCGTTTGGAGCGCTGGCCTTCGGCATCGGAACGTCGGAAGTCGAGCACGTACTGGCGACGCAGTGCTTAGCCCAGCGCAAACCTAAATCCATGCTGATCAACGTGAGCCACACGCTTGGGGAGGGAGTCACCGCGAAAGACCTTGCCCTGGGCATCATCGGACAGATCGGGACCGATGGCGCCACCGGACACGTCATTGAATACGCGGGGGAAGGCGTGCGGGCGCTATCCATGGAAGGCCGGATGACGCTGTGTAACATGAGCATCGAAGCCGGAGCCCGCGCTGGCATGATCGCGCCCGATGAAACCACATTCGCTTACATCAAGGGACGCCGCTTCGCGCCCCGCAATGGAGAGTGGGAGAAGGCTCTCGTCCGTTGGCGCAGCCTGCCTTCCGACCCCGGCGCTCGCTACGACAAGACGGTGGAGATTAATGCTTCAAAACTCGCGCCTTTTGTGACCTGGGGCACGAATCCGGGAATGGTGGCCCCGGTCAGCGGCCGAGTCCCGGGTTTGAATGATTGGAAGACCGACGCCGACCGCAGCTCATTTCAACGTATGCTCGAATACATGGGATTGCAGCCCGGAACCCGCATGGAGGAGATCGAGATCGACCGCGTGTTTATCGGCTCCTGCACCAACTCACGCCTGGAAGATTTGCGGGCCGCGGCTCGCGTTGCCCGGGGCTACCGGGTCCACTCGAAAGTACGGGCCATGGTCGTGCCGGGCTCGCAAGCGGTGAAGCTGGCCGCGGAGCAGGAAGGCCTGCATCACATTTTCCAGGAGGCAGGCTTTGAGTGGCGGGAATCCGGATGCTCGATGTGCCTGGGCATGAACCCCGACATTCTGCAGCCCGGGGAGCGTTGTGCTTCCACCAGCAATCGAAATTTCGAAGGCCGGCAGGGGCGCGGCGGACGCACCCATCTGGTGAGTCCCATGATGGCGGCGGCTGCGGCTATCGCCGGGCACTTCACCGATATTCGCGACTGGACGTTTCAGTAAGGACGATCATGCAGGCCTTTCGCGCACACAAGGGCAAATTGGCTCCACTGCTTCGAACCAATGTTGATACCGACCAGATCATTCCCAAGCAGTTTTTGAAGCGAATCGAGCGCACCGGCTTTGGGGAGTTTCTGTTCCACGACTGGCGTCGCACTGCGCAGGGCGAGCTAGATTCAACATTTCCGCTGAACCATCCGCGTTATGCCGGCGCAAGCGTCCTGTTAGCGGGAAAGAACTTCGGCTGCGGCTCTTCCCGCGAACATGCGGTCTGGGCGTTGCAGGATTTCGGCTTCCGCACCGTGATCGCTCCATCCTTTGCCGACATCTTTGCCAATAACTGCGGCAAGAACGGCGTCCTCGCGGTGGTGCTGAGCGAAGAAGAAGTTGCCGAAATTGCCCGTCGCGCACAGAAGTTTCCTGATTACCAGATCACGGTCGATCTGGAGAGCTGCCGCGTATCAGACGACCACGGCTTCACCTCCACTTTCCAGGTTGACGCCTTCACCCGCCACTGTCTGCTTAACGGGCTGGACGATATCGGGCTTACCCTGCAACATGAAGCCGAAATTGCTGCTTACGAATCCCTTCACCCGGTTCCCTTTTAGCAGGGCGCCTGGCGCGCGGCAGACTATAGGCGATATAAGAGTGAAAGCGACTTTCAAATTGACCCCGTCAACCAGATTCAGTTTTGCAGCCAGACTCGTCTGCTTGTATCTCCCAGTGCTGTTGTCAACAGCCCAAGCGGTGGAGATGCAGCAGAACAACGCTATCAGTTCCCAGTCATGGTCCGGCATTCTCGTCTCCAGCAGCTGCAACGCCGACGAAGCCTTTAACGAGTCGCCTGAATGCACCGGGAGCGTGCCGGGCGCGAAGCTCGCGCTTTATGACGATACCAGCAGGGTCATGTACGGCCTTGAACCGCAGGGATCAATCGGCGACCACCTTGGAGAGGCGGTAACCGTCCACGGGGCGCTTGATGGTGACACCATTCATCTGGCCTTTGTCGAGTTGATGGAGATTGGACTGACGGTTGGTCAGAAGGCCC
>CATPBY010000366.1 GCA_955652845.1 uncultured Terriglobales bacterium
GATTTGGTTGATCTCTGCATCCAAATTCCTTTCTATTTCGCGCCCAGATCCCTTTTTTGGCTTTTTCACGGATGTTTCCCTTCTGGATCAAATTGAGACATCCCGTTTTGATCCGTGAGACGGCTCCGTGAGACGACTTTGGTCCGGAAGGGCGCGGAAAACCAGATAACCGAAGTAATCAGGAACAGGAGTCGCCCTGGTCGAGTAGTCCTACCGTTAGCCAGTGGGCCAGGCTAACGCGCGAGGTTCGACTGTCTGCTTCGTGGTATCTTTGAATTTCCCATGGTTTCTCCGCGCCAAGAGTTACTACGTCTGCTGGCGTCTAAGTCATTCCGTTTAGGAGAGTTCAAGCTCTCTTCCGGAGCCGTCAGCGACTATTACGTGGATTGCCGGACTACTACGCTCAGTTCGAAAGGTTCACGTCTTACCGGGCAGGTATTTCTTGACGAAATTCGAGCCAAGGGGTGGAAGGCGAAGGCGATCGGCGGCATGACGATGGGCGCTGATCCGATTGTGGTGGCGGTAGTCGTCACCAGCGGAGAACTGCAGGGGTTTCTGGTCCGCAAAGGCGAAAAGCAGCATGGCACTGGCCAGCGGATCGAAGGCTTTCAGGAGAAAGGCGCGCGGGCAGTGATTGTGGACGACGTCTGCACCACGGGAGCTTCCACGATCCAGGCGATCGAAGCTGCTCGGCAGTTTGGTTTCGAGGTTGCCGGAGTGATGTGCCTGGTAGAACGTCAGGAGGCCGCGGGACGCCCAGATGTGGAGAAAGCGGCTGCGCCGGCGCCCTTTGTTTCAATTTTTAGCGCCAACGATGTCCGCAAGGAGCACCTGGCGCAGAATGACGAGACGTCTCCATCGATTGTGGCTTTCGGCGCTGGCTGCGAGATTTGCGGGCGCCAGGCAGTAGCACACACTCCACGCATCCGATGCGAACTGCACAAAGTGTAAGGACCAGCGACCAGAGAGCACCGACCTCATGATTCACACCCTCGAATGGACCGACTCCGGCGTGCGCTTTATCGATCAGACCAAGCTGCCCACGGAAGAGAAATACATCACGTGCAAGACTTATGAGGAGGTCGCCGACGCCATCCGCACCATGGTGGTTCGCGGCGCCCCCGCGATTGGCGTGGCCGCCGCCATGGGCATCGCGCTGGGAGTAAAAAACTCCAGAACTGAAAGTGTCGGAGAACTGAAGCGGGAGTTTGATCAGATTTGCGATGCAATAGGCAAAACACGCCCCACGGCGGTCAACTTGTTTTGGGCCATACGCCGCATGCAGGATAAATTCGAGCTGCTGCGAGTGCGGCCCATGCCCCAGATCAAGCAGGCCCTGATCGAAGAAGCGCAGCGGATGCACGCTGAAGACATTGCCGCGAACCGGGCCATGGGTCGCCATGGAGCGACGCTGATGCCTGCGAGCGGGGGAGTGCTCACACATTGCAATGCCGGCGCGCTGGCCACCTGTGGCTACGGCACGGCTCTCGGGGTGATTCGGGCGGCGGTCGAGCAAGGCAAAAAAATCCATGTCTATGCGGACGAGACTCGTCCTTTTCTGCAGGGATCGCGCCTGACCGCGTGGGAACTCATGAAGGACGGCATCCCGACAACCGTCATCTCCGACAATATGGCCGGAGCCATGATGAGCCAGGGCAAGATTGCGGCGATCGTGGTAGGCGCCGACCGCATCGCTGCCAATGGCGACGTCGCCAACAAAATTGGGACTTACACGGTAGCGGTTTTAGCCAGGGAGCACGGCATTCCGTTCTACGTGGCCGCGCCCTTTTCAACCATCGACCTTGATACCCCCGACGGCAGCAGCATTCCCATCGAACAGCGGGATCCCAACGAAGTAACGCACATCGGCGGCAGGCAAATGGTCCCGGAAGGCGTGCAGGTAGAGAACCCGGCATTCGACGTAACTCCCGCTAGGTACGTCACCGCTATAGTCAGCGAACGAGGGATTGCCCGGGCGCCGTATGGGGAGTCATTGAGAAGGTTGGCGGAAGAGATGTCGGTTGCTGGTTAGTCGCTAGTCGTCTGGTGGTTGGTTTTCCAGCCTTCAGAATTGGTATTCCGTGATACGTGCCAACCCTGACGCCTCGCACTCCATGCATGCAGTAATTCGATCTCAGGCTAGCTTCAACAGCGGTGGCAAGGCCATCGGGATGGACTGCTTCCTGCCGCGTGGCAACGGGCAACGCTTCCCGGCCGTGATCGGCTTGCACGGGTCCGGAGGCGGACATAGCAGCATGGCCGAACCGGCGAGCCTGCTGGCGGCGCAAGGATTCGCCGTGTATGTGCTGCATTACTTCGACCGCACCGGAACCGATGAGATTGATCGCACCGTCATCTTCCGCCACTTTCCAGTATGGATGAAAACACTCTGGGATTCGGTGTCTTTTGTGGCGCGGCAGCCGCAAGTGGATGCCGATCGCATCGCATTGCTGGGATTTTCCCTGGGCGCGTACCTGTCTCTTTCCGGCGCCGCGATTGATCCGAGAATCCGGGCGGTGGTGGATTTTTTCGGCGGTCTGCCGAAGGAAATGAAGGTTTTCATGAAGAGGCTGTGCCCGGTATTAATTCTTCACGGCGAGGCCGATCGTACTGTCCCGGTCGAAGAGGCTTACCATCTCCAAAGAGTATTGGAGAAGAAAGGCATCGCCTACGAAATACAGATCTATCCTGGCGCGGGACACGGCTTCACCGGCGAAATCTGGCGTGACGCTGGGCTTCGGACGCTCGGCTTCCTGAAGAAACATTTAGCGGCATAGTTTTTTTCGAACTTTCAGCGGTGAAGCGGCGTAATACCAGAGAGAGAATTTAGGGAGTCGTCGCCATGATTACTTTGCTTCTCTGGTGCCTTCTTTTTGTAATTTGCTGGCCTGTGGCGCTGTTTGCGCTCCTGGTCTATCCCTTTGTTTGGTTGCTGCTTTTGCCCTTCCGGCTGGCTGGAATTGCCGTCCATGGAGCCCTGGCGCTGCTATGGGAGGTAGTGATGCTGCCGGCACGGCTGCTGAGGGCGCCGTTCCGGGTGTAAGCTTGCTCTGCAAAGAAGAACTTGCGCAGGACGTCATTGGTATTTCCATTGCTATCTGATGTGTGGTAAAAGGTCGAGTCTGGCTGCGCCATCAGTAGCAGAAGACTCCGCGTCAACAGTGGTGATCCATGAAACGTGCGTTACGGTCCCTGGCAATCCTCCCTCTTCTGGCAAACAGTGGCGTCGCCCTTGGGCAAGGCCATGGCAATGCCGCCCCCCCGCAGAATCCACCGGCGGAAAAGATCTGGGCGGAACTGATGGCGGGTAACAAGCGATATTTGGCGGGTAAGCCCGAGTCGCGGAATCTGGTCCGGCTACGGCAGGGTCTCGCTA
>CATPBY010000367.1 GCA_955652845.1 uncultured Terriglobales bacterium
ACAATTACTGAACTGCAACAGCAGCCGCTACTGGCTTGCCAGTTTCCTGCTTTTTCTTCCAGTCCTGAATCGCGGCGCGGATGGCGTCTTCGGCCAACACCGAGCAGTGAATCTTTACCGGAGGCAGCGAGAGTTCCTTCACGATTTCCGTATTTTTGATCTGCAGGGCCTCGTCGACCGTCTTGCCCTTTACCCATTCGGTGGCCAGCGAAGACGACGCGATGGCCGAGCCGCAGCCGAATGTTTTGAATTTCGCGTCTTCAATGATGTTGGTCTGCGGATTAACTTTGATCTGCAGCTTCATCACGTCGCCGCATTCCGGTGCGCCCACCAGGCCGGTCCCGACCTCAGGGCTGCTCTTGTCCAGAGAGCCGACATTGCGCGGATTGGAATAATGATCGAGAACCTTATCGCTATATGCCATGATTTATATTCTCCTCAGATGGAACTCAAAAGTTACTCTGCTGCCCATTTCACGCTCTTCAAATCCACGCCCTCTTTCGCCATCTCGTAGAGCGGTGAAAGTTCACGCAGACGCGATACTGTTTCCACGACGCGGTCAGCCACGTAATCCACTTCAGCTTCGGTATTGAAGCGCCCGATTCCGAAGCGAATGGAGCTGTGAGCGAGATCATCGCCGGTTCCCAGAGCCTTCAATACATAGGATGGCTCCAGCGTCGCCGAGGTGCAAGCCGACCCGCTGGACACGGCGATATCGTTGATCCCCATCAGCAACGACTCGCCTTCCACGTACGCGAAGCTGATATTCAGATTTCCGGGCAGACGATGCTCCCACGAACCATTGATGTAAACTTCGTCGAGGCGGCTCATGATCTTGTCGCGAAGGCGATTACGCAAGCCGGCCATCTTGCATGATTCCTTCGCCATTTCTTCCGAAGCGATAGCGCATGCTTTGCCCAGCCCGACGATTCCGGGCACGTTGAGCGTTCCCGAGCGCATGCCGCGCTCGTGACCACCGCCATCGATGATGGCGGAGATCTGCACTCGCGGATTTTTACGCCGCACATAAAGCGCGCCCACACCCTTGGGACCATACATCTTGTGGGCTGAGATCGACATCACGTCGATATTCATCTTGTTTACGTCAATCGGAATCTTGCCCACGGCCTGGGTGGCATCGCTGTGGAAAATCACGCCGCGCTCACGGCAGAGCTTTCCAATTTCGGCGATAGGTTGCACCACACCAATCTCGTTATTGGCCGCCATGATGGTGACCAGGATGGTTTTGTCATCCATCACACGTTTCAATTCTTCCAGGTCGATCAGGCCATCTTTCTGAACCGCCATGTAGGTGACCCGGTAGCCGTACTTCTCCAGCCGCTTGCAGGTATCGAGCACGGCCTTGTGCTCGGTTACGGCGGTGATGATGTGGTTACCCTTTTCCTTGTACATCTCGGCCACACCCTTAATCGCGAGGTTGTCGCTCTCGGTGGCGCCCGAGGTGAAAATAATTTCTTTAGAGGTGGCGCCGATCAGCCGGGCAACCCGCTCGCGCGCGGTCTCCACGCCTTCCTCCCCCACCCAGCCAAACGAGTGGTTGCGGCTGGCTGCGTTGCCAAATTTCTCCATGAAGTAAGGCAGCATTTCCTCCAACACCCGCGGATCCATGGGCGTTGTGGCATGGTTATCCATATAAATCGGAAGCTTGACGCCGTTAGGCGAGATAGTCTGCTCGAATATCGGTCGCTCAGACTTGCGCTGTTGTAGTTTGTCTTCTCCCTGGGGGATCGACTTCACATCCGTGCTCATAATTGCTCTCCTAAGAACCTGGGTGCTTCATTAATATGTGGGCGCGGCCGTCCTCGCCCGTGCTGGCTTGAACCTGCCTATCCAATCGTGACCAATTCCGCCGCGCCGCTGGGTTTATCGTCTCCGTGCGCTGAGTCTTCTTTCATCTCGGCAATCGTCAGACGCCGCAAGACTTCTTCAATGCTATGACTCACCCGGCGCAGCGGCTCCCGTATGCTGCAACGGTCCGTCTGATCGCACTCGCCGCGCACGGTGACACATGAAGTGATGAACAGCGGTCCGTCAATCGCCCGAATTACCTCAAAAGCCGTAATCGAGGCCGCGTCGCGAGCCAGCGTATATCCGCCATTAATTCCGTGCTGCGAATGCAACAGTCCGGCCTTAGCCAGGCGCTGCAGAATCTTAGCCAGCGCTTCTTGCGGAATGCCGTAACTCTCGGCAACATCCTTCGCACTGCATGCTCCCTGCGCCGCATGCTCAGCGAAATGCTTCATCGCCATGAGGCCATAGTCGGCTTTCTTGGTCAGTCTGAGCATTGGTACCTGGGGGCTAAATCCGACCTTTTTAGTCGGACATGATTATTCTAGAGGGTGGGAGCCTAAAACGCAACCTCCAGCAGGCAGCAGTCGAAAAACAGGGTTAAAGTGTAACTCCAAATGGCTTAACGGCTTACATAGCGCTTAATGGTTGATGAAAAATTGCCATTGCGACAAATGACATCACCGTAATCGAACCCGTGAAATGGAAAGCAATAGCCTGATAGGGACTTGACAAGATGGCGGGCAGGGCTAAAATACCGCCAATTTCCGGTGATATTCTTCTGCGCCCGCTCGGGCGAGAAACCGAACCGGACTTATGACCTCAATCCCGCCGCATCCAGCCCCCGAGAAGAGAAGCCATGGCACAGTGTAAGCACCCGCGTGTGCAGATCGTGGCACGTGAAGAGGATGCCGAATTCGTAGAATGCCTTGAATGCGGCGAAATCTTCGAATCCAGCGAATTCAAAGACATGACCATCGAAGATGCAACCCCAACCAATGAGTCGTGACCTTCGAAGCTGCCCCTAAAGGCAATTTCGCACGCCATCCTGACGCATCCGTAACAAAAGTAACGTGGCCGGATTGCTTTAGCCTTGTGGTGGACCTGACAGTTTGTTAGTGTCGGCCCGGGGTTAGCTTGTTCGCGGAGAGGGAAATGCCACTCGTGGCTCTGGTTGTGGACGATTCGATGCTGATCCGGCATACCGTATGCCGCTTTCTCGAAGAGCGTGGCTTCACCGTCCAGTCCGCAACCAACGGCCTGGAAGCTCTGGAAAACCTCAAGCGCGGACGTCCCGACATCATCATCACTGACATGCAAATGCCAAAGATGAGCGGCACCGAGCTGATCTCCGCCCTGAAGAAAGAAGCGGCCACCGCGAATATTCCGGTAGTAATTCTGGCGGGAAAGCAAAGCGGCTTTGACGAGAACAAGGAAAAGCGCGCCGACTTCGCGATCTTCAAAGACATCGATATTGAAGTCCAGCTTGCCAAGGCGCTGGATACGATCCTCGGCAGCCGCGTAGTTAAAGGCAAAGGCGCAGGAAAGTAGAACGCGACTGGACTTGATCCTTGGCCGTATTACCCTCCGCGGCAGATAAAGGTCTCCGCTAACAGTTGCTCACCTCAGTGCCATCGCCGCTTCGGCGGAAAAATCCATTGGAGCGAAATCTCGGATCAGGAATTTGGGATACGCCGCCGCCGCAATCATGGCCGCGTTGTCAGTGGACAGAGGACGTGAAGGGAAATAAACCGCGACGCCTTCCCGGGATGCGTCCCTTTCAAACCGCTGGCGCAGTTCCTGGTTCGCTGCCACGCCACCAGTAACGAACAGGGTCGAGACGTCATAAGCCCGGGCTGCCGCGAGCGTCTTGCCGACAAGATCTTCCACCATGGCCCGCTGAAACGACGCGACCAGGTTGAGCGTCTTCGAGTCGGCGTGAGCCAGATAGTTTTCAAGATTTGGTTTGGAGATGCGGGTGAGCGATTGCCGCCGCGCATCGATTGACGGTTGGAGGTCGTGGGTCTGAACATAGCGCAAGACGGCGGTTTTGATTCCGCTGTAGGAAAAATCAAAGCGCGGCTGAACGTGTTCCACTGACGGGCCTCTGTCATTACGATCGCGACGCTTAATTTGCGAAGGTTGAAATTTCACCGCGCCCGCGTCTCCGTGACTGGAAAGCTTGTCGATAATTGGACCGCCGGGATATCCGAAACCCAGGAGCTTAGCCACTTTGTCGAAGGCTTCTCCAGCGGCGTCGTCGCGAGTGTGGCCGATGTTCTCGTAGGACCAGCTTTCGCCTCGCTGCACCGCGAGGTAGAGATGGGTGTGGCCGCCGGACACAACCAACGCCAGCAACGGAAAATTGATCCTGCGATTACCCTTTTGGCGTTCTTCGAGCAATACGGCATGGATGTGCCCTTCAAGATGATTGACCGCGATCAGCGGCTTCTCGAGCGCGAACGCAAGAGCCTTGGCGTAGCTGATACCGACGAGCAGCGCGCCAGCCAGGCCCGGCCCCTGGGTGACGGCAATGGCATCAATTGACCGGTACGTCCGCTCCGCCTGGACGAGCGCCTGACGCACTACCGGGACAATTGCCTTCAAGTGCTCTCGTGAAGCCAGTTCCGGGACCACGCCGCCATACGGCTGATGTGTGGCAATCTGCGAAA
>CATPBY010000368.1 GCA_955652845.1 uncultured Terriglobales bacterium
ATGCCGACGACCTTGCCGTTCCGTTCCGTGGTCTTGATATTGATCACGCCTTTGCCGCCGCGGGAAATCAAACGGTACTCGTCAGCTGGAGTACGCTTGCCATATCCGTTTTCCGTAACCGACAGGATGAGCGAGCCTTTTTTGCCTAGATCTACAACTTCTGTAGTTGCACCCTGCCCGGGCGGGACGCCCGCGCCTGCATCGGCTGCCGGCGCGCCCGGTTTTATTGTCGTAGCCATGCCTACCACGTAGTCGCCCTTTGCCAGGTCGATGCCCCAGACGCCGTATGCAGCGCGCCCCATCGGGCGGACATCGTTTTCGTCGAAGCGGATTGCCTGACCGTCGTGTGTAGCCAGGAAGACAATCTGCAAGCCGTCAGTCAGTCGAGCTGTGACAAGTTCGTCTCCCTGCTCGATGTTGATGGCATTGATGCCATTCGAGCGCACGTGGCAAAAGTCTTTCAGTTCTGTCTTTTTCACCAGGCCGTTGCGCGTGGCGAAGAAAATGTACTTGCCTTCCTCCTCCAGGTTGCGCACCGCGAGCATGGTACGGACAGTTTCGCCAGGCTGCAGGCCCACCAGGTTGCCCACGTGCTTGCCCTTGCCGGCGGCGCCGACATCAGGAATTTCGTAGACCTTCAACCAGTACACGCGTCCATTGTTGGTAAAAATCAGAATGTAGGCGTGAGTTGACGCGATAAACAGATGCTCGACGAAATCCTCGTCGCGCGTCTTCATCCCCATGCGGCCTTGCCCGCCCCGCCGTTGATTGCGGTAGGTGGAGATGGCGGTGCGCTTGAGATAGCCGCCGTGGCTCACTGTAACAGCCATCTGCTCGTCGGCGATGAGGTCTTCAAGCTGAATCTCTGCCGCCTCGTCTTCTATGACCGTGCGGCGTTCGTCCCCGTAGAGTTTCTTGACTTCTTCCAGCTCTTTCACAATCACACCGCGCAATCTCTTTTCTGAACCGAGAATAGATTCGAACTCGATGATGTTTCCCCGGGTCAGATTCAACTCTTTGGTGATTTCGTCAATCGAAAGCCTGGTCAGGCGATGCAGTTGCAATTCAAGGATCGCATCGGCCTGAATGCCCGTGAAAGGCTTTTCAGGGTTGAGCTTGGGGGCGCGGCCGGTGGTATTGACATCAATCTTTTTGCCCCCGAAATAAGCCACCAGATTCTCGCGTGCTTCGGCCCGGTTGGCGCTGGCGCGAATGATGGTGATGACGTTATCCAGGTGGTCGAGCGCGGTCAGATACCCTTCGAGAATGTGCTCGCGTTCCCTGGCCTTCATTAACAGATAGGCGGTGCGCCGCCGCACCACATCGATGCGGTGGTCGATGAAGTACTGGATGGCCTGGATCAAACCCATTTCCCTGGGCTGTTTATTGACGACCGCCAGGAAGATCATGCTGAAGCCTTCCTGCATGGAAGTGTGCTTGAAAAGCTGGTTGAGCACGATCTGGGGCTCGGCACCGCGCTTGAGTTCGATCACAATGCGCATGCCGTCGCGGTCGCTCTCGTCGCGAATGTCAGATATATCGTCGACAACTTTGTCATTCACCAGTTGTGCAATGCGCTCGATGAGCCGCTTTTTGCTGACCTGGTACGGAATCTGGGTTACGACGATGGCCTGGCGATCTTTATTGAAAGTTTCAATGCCGGCTTTGGCCCGCATCATGAAACGCCCGCGGCCAGTTCTGTAAGCTTCGAAAATTCCGGCTTTACCGTGGATGATTCCGTACGTGGGAAAATCGGGACCCTTTACGACTTTCAAAATCTCAGGCAATTGCGTCGCGGGATTGTTGACCAGCATGATGGTCGCTTCAACGATCTCAGTCAGATTGTGCGGCGGAATATTCGTCGCCATCCCGACCGCAATTCCGTTCGATCCGTTTACCAGAAGATTGGGAATGCGAGTGGGCAGGACGCTGGGCTGGGTGTTGGAGTCATCGTATGTGGGCTCGAAATCAACCGTATCTTTGTCGATATCGGCGTTGAGATCTTCCGCCATGCGCGTGAGGCGGCACTCCGTATACCGCATGGCCGCGGGAGGATCATCGTCCACCGATCCGTAATTTCCCTGACCATCCACCAGCGGGTAACGCAAAGAAAATGGCTGCGCCATTCGGACCATCGCGTCATACAGCGCAGAATCTCCGTGCGGATGGTACTTGCCCATAGTCTCGCCCACCACTTTCGCGCACTTCACATAACGGCGATTGTGCAGCAGGCCGGAGTCGTACATGTGATAAAGAATGCGCCGGTGCACCGGCTTCAATCCGTCGCGCACGTCGGGGAGCGCTCGGCCGATGATCACCGACATCGAATAGTCGAGATACGACCGCCGCATCTCCTCTTCAATGTTTACGGATTGAATGTTGAGCGCGCCGGTCCCGCTACCACCATCCCCTGAGGGAGGAGGAGTGAGAGGAAGTTCAGGGTTCGGGTCGTCAGCCATAAAAGCTTTTAGCTCCTAGTAATTATTGCGGTGATGTTGCGCGAATCCTTGCCCGGGCACCGACCGAGGCTTGCCGGCCGCGATCCGACAAAGCGCTGTAACGCCATGTATTTACAGGAGGTTACGTTGCCTCGTCAATATTAAGATTATACCATCGGAAACGAGTTCTTGGGGCAGAATCACCCTCGATAGGGTGCACGAATAGGAACGGCGCGAGCTGTTATGGTCTGGTCACAATCTCGTTGGCCGCCGACGGCAGGACGAAAGGGACTCCGCGTTCGCGGTTCAA
Source organism: uncultured Terriglobales bacterium (assembly GCA_955652845.1). Classification (GTDB taxonomy): domain Bacteria; phylum Acidobacteriota; class Terriglobia; order Terriglobales; family Acidobacteriaceae; genus JABCYV01. The sequence goes on from CATPBY010000368.1 coordinate 2,749, forward strand.
TTTCAAGGTGGCGGGCAAATCCAAATCTGCGAGCTGGATTTTTTTATTCCAGGAGCCACTACTCCAGTAATCCATGCCGCAATACATCACCGCGCCCACGATGCTGTAACTGCTGACTTCTTCCTGGCGACCGTCCCGAAACAATAAAACGGCAGGTGGAAGCTCGCGCGGCTTTTGCGCCGACCCTGGGTGGTCAACCGGGGCGGGCCGGGATTTCAGTTCCCCGGCATAATCTGATGCTCCCTCGTTTCCGCGATCTCCGGCGCTGGGCGCGCTCGTAACCCGCGCATAATGGTTACCGCGCCACTCGATCAGCAATTCCCGTGGGGAGGCTGGCGGCGCCTCGACTACCGCTGGTGCGGCCTGCAGCACGACGATCTCCGGTGGAGGACTCTGGATGACATTGGCATCGGGATCGTAATCAGAATAAAAGTACGGATATGCGAATGCGCTCCTGGGTTGGGCGAATTGGTCCGATGCGTGCAGGCGCGCAAAAGCGGTTCTAATCCCGCGTCCGGAAGAAAAATGCCCGGAGGAAAAGCGCGCCAGGCCTGCCGAGCCGTGCATCTGCGCCGTCAAAGGCGGGGTTAAAACCGCCGTGCTCAGCAGCATGATCGCCAGTCGGCCAGGCATATTATTAGTTTGCGGAATTCATCGAAAGGCTCGGAGGCAATTGGAAATTGATGCCCCGGTCGTCGTTCTCTTTGGCTGTGGCAGCCAGATCCAGCTCGGCCAGAGCCACTTTTCGCCGATGCCCCGGCGTCAAGTCATAGAGCGTGCTCCCGACGATGGCATAGTTCTCCACGTCAAGTCTTTGACCGTCTTTGAATACCAGCGTCGTTTGCGGCTGATCTTCCACCGGCCCCGCCGGCGCTGACGCATCAGTGTGGTGAGCAGAAACTGCGTCCGCGCGTGCCTCGTACGGGTCGCTAAACCGGAGAGGCGTTCCCGGACCGCGGCGATCAAAGATCGTGGGCCCGCCGCGGTACTCTTCTTCATCCGCGGAGGTGTCGACCCCGGGATCGACGACAACGGGGTATGGCACGCCGTAAACAGCGCCCCCTGCTCGACGGAAATCATGATCGCGGCGATGGTTATGCCCGCTCCGGGGCGGATTTGGGTTCAATGGAAACAGAGGGTTAATGCAGCAGTTGGGGAATGCAGGCGTGCCGTTAAATCCGTTCCGTCCCAGTGACGTGACACTGGGGCGCACACCGGGGGCAGGATTGGGATTGCCGCCAAAACCAAGAGAGGTCACCGACGCTGGAGTGCCATTAATCTGCGCCGGCAGAGCAGGCACTAACATCAGCCCAGCCACGGCCAGCGCAAAAACCGCCACCAGGGCTGGATTCAGCCCCCGCACCCTGGAATGTGACTCCGCTTCAAACATGGCCCGGCCCCTCCTGGGGGCGACAAACAATCCGCTTACTTAGAACATTCTAAACCCATGTGAGTTGCGTTTTATCACGGTAAATTCTTTGCCAGATTGCGAGGGTCGCCGGGATTGCCGCGCCCGGGCGCTAAGTAGCAGAGAAATCAGGGAATGAAACCGCCTTCGATCGGTAATCTGGCACGGTGACTGGGGTTATCCTTGCCCCCTCCCAGCCAGCTCCCACACGCACCACAATGCATTCGCGACGCACAGGCCCCAGACGCAGGCCAGCACCAGCTTCCTGCCGGGGGTCTCCAGGCCATCAGACGAAACTCCAGCGACAAAGGCCAGAAGAAATGGCGCCGCCATCAGTGTGAATTCCAGCCCTGAATAATTCGGCGTTCCTGATCCTAAGAATAGGAACAATACCGCCACCAGCAATGGAGCTGAGTTGCCAAAATATCGGGCGCGAGGCCACGCCAGGTAGACGACGAGCGCCAACGGAACGGCGATTTTCAGAGCTGCACTGGTCTGGCCGAGTTGAACAAGCATCTGCTGATAAGTCTTCGGCTCCGCGAACACTCCCCAGTGGATCCGGACAAAAGCAGCGTGCCGGATCCCCTGCCAGAAAATATGCGCATGAAAAAAATAAGACGCACACAAGAGAGCCAGGCCAACGCCGCAGGCCGCCGCCCATATCACCGTGGCCGCAATTCGTCGACCTGGCGCCAGGTACAACATAAATGCCAGCGCCAGCGGAACGACGATGATCAGAGAAAATTGTGATCCGATGGCGAGCGTCAGAGAAAGCCCGAGCAGCAGTATGCGCCGCCAGTTCCACAGGATGACTTCACGAGGCGCATATAACGTATGCGAGACCGCGATCGAGGTGAAGACCGCTCCGAAAGTGCCCCAGGCAGCCCCGGTTTCCGGCAATGTTCCCCAGGCCGCGCTGCTGCGGATAAATTCTGGCGAGAAGCAATAGAGAGCGAGCGCAATGTAGCCTCCCGCGTTACCGTAAAGCCGGCGCGATACATACCAGAGCGAGGCGCCCAACAGTAACCCGAAAAGCACATAAGGCGCCCGTAACAACCATCCGGCCAGAGCGTACATCGATTGAAATCGGGCAGGCAGCATCACGTAGGGAGCCGCGCTTACCAGATACCAGAGCGGAGAATGGTTCGGATCATAGCCATCATTCAGGTCGAGTGCAGCGTCTGCATCAGACCTCGGTCGTGCGTGGTTGGACGTTCCTGCTATCGCGCCCCCGGTCCACTGCCGCAATCCCTCCTTAAGCCGAACTTCTTCGCCGGCATCCCACTGCCCCTTGGCGATCCCGCGTCTCACCAGGCAGGCGCACTGCGCCAAAAATGTCAGTAGAAGGAGGCCGGCCAAAATTTGCGGCTGGCCAAATCGCTCGCGAGTGAAAAATCGGCCCATGAACAGAAGGCGAGTGTTTTACCATGTCGGCTGACCGTTCTGGAAACTTCTGCGATGAACGAACCAGCGGACAAACCGGCTGTCGCGCCTGAAGTCCCTCTTTCAGAAGCATCCCCCGTGGCGGTGACGGCGCCCACATTCGAGACTCGCGTCCGTAACCTTTTTACAGGTTCAGAGGGACTGCGCCCACTCTGGCGATTCGCGCTCTATATCGTCTTATGGCGGGCAATGCTCCTGCTGCTGGGCATATTCCTCTACCGCCTGGGACCGCACGTTCATCCCGCAATCTGGCTTGACCTGATTGAAGAATCGGGAAGGTTCATGGTGGTTGCCATTCCCGCACTTCTGATGGCGCGTCTGGAACGACGAACATTTGGCGTTTACGGACTGCCGTGGCGCGATGCCTTCGGCAAGCTATTTTGGGCCGGGGCCGTGTGGGGGCTGGCGGCCATCACTCTTTTACTATTGGTCTTGCGTGGCGCAGGCGCATTCTACTTTGGCCACCTCGCCCTCCACGGCCCGCGCATTTTGAAATTCGCGCTCTTCTGGGGAGTTTTCTTTCTGATCGTCGGATTCTTTGAGGAATTCCTGTTTCGCGGTTACACGCTGTTCACCGCTTCGAGCGCCATTCACTTCTGGCCGGCCGCCATCCTTTTATCCGCCTGGTTCGGCGCCGTTCACCTGGAAAACCAGGGAGAAAATGGGATCGGGGCACTGGCCGCTGCAGTCATTGGGTTGTTCCTCTGCTTCACCGTGCGGCGCACCGGAAGTTTGTGGTTTGCCATCGGTTTTCACGCTTTGTGGGACTGGGGCGAGAGCTACCTCTATTCCGTCCCTGATAGTGGAGGAACAGTCCCCGGTCATTTATTAAAGTCTTCCTTGCGGGGCTCGGCGTGGCTAACCGGAGGGGCGGTTGGCCCGGAAGGCAGTGTATTCCTCTTTGTCCTGGTGGCCTTGCTATGGTTTGTCTTCGACCGGGTCTATGCAGGCGCGGGCGACCTCGCTCATGCTGAGAATCAGGAAACAGCCAGATAGTCGAGACTGCGCTCACGCCAAAAGCTGGCTAGCCTCGCTCGTCCAGCGCGGGGAGCCCGCGGCACCCGTTCCTACGCGAGCCGATTAGATGTCGAGATTCTTCACATCCAGAGCATTGTCTTCGATGAACTTCCGCCGCGCCTCTACGTCCTCGCCCATCAGCGTGGTGAATATGGTTTCACATTCAGCAATATCTTCCAGCTTCACCGAAAGCAGGGTGCGTCGTTCCGGATCCATGGTGGTTTCCCAAAGCTGCTGCGAGGTCATCTCTCCCAGACCTTTGTAGCGCTGGATAATGTAATCTTTGCGGCCCTGTTCCAAAACGTAATCAAGCAACTCGCGGGCCGTCCCCTTGTCAACCAATAGCGTCTCAGCCGCTTTTTTCTTACCCACGGCCTTGGCGGGAGACTCTTTCGCCGTCTTTTTGTCGACCTTCTCCCCCTCTTGAGCTTCGGCCTCACCGTTCTCTTCGCCGTCGCCATTGCTGGAGACTGCTGCCTTCCCTATCGCCTCCACTACAAACGGCGGTTCCATGAAGGGTTCGATCTGCTTGAATTTCGAGAGCAGTTGCCGGTACTCCGGCGTCGAAGCCAGCTCCCAGCTGATGACGTGTTCCGCGCCCTGTGAATTGACGTAGCGCACCTCCCACAGGTTATGTTCCTCGTCAAAGCGGCTGAGCACTTCCTGGAAGCTGCGCTCTTTTTGCAGCTTTTTCAGTTCCTTCTCCAGCTTCTCGATTTTTCTGGGCGGCGCGTTTTTCTCGCCTTCAAAATCCGCGCGCCTGGAAAGATCAAGTTTGGGCAGCAGTTCAGTCACCCGAAAATCGCGCAAGCGCTTGTCCAGTTTGTCGGAGAAAGTGAGATATTCATTGAGCACGGTGATAAATTTGGCCAATGCGGCCCCTTCCAGTTTGGCCGCGCCCTCGCCATAGCGAACGATCAGGCCTTCCGAGGCGCGCTTCACCATCACCTTGACGAAGTCGCGATCGTTCTTGATGTACTGCTGTGCCTTGCCCTTCTTGATGGAATAGAGCGGCGGCTGCGCGATGAAAACGTTGCCGCGCTTGATCAGTTCCTGCATGTGCCGGAAAAAGAACGTAAGCAACAAAGTGCGTATATGGCTTCCGTCCACGTCGGCGTCGGTCATCAGGATGATTTTTCCGTAGCGCAACTTGGATGCGTCGAAATCTTCCTTGGAGATGCCGGTGCCGAGCGCCGTAATCATGGCGCGGATTTCTTCGTGCGCCAGCATCTTGTCGTAACGCGCTTTTTCGACATTCAGGATCTTGCCCTTCAGCGGCAGGATCGCCTGGAAGCGCCGGTCGCGTCCCTGCTTGGCCGTACCGCCTGCCGATTCACCCTCCACCAGGAACAGTTCACAGCGCTCTGGCTGCCGTTCAGAACAATCTGCTAGTTTGCCAGGAAGCCCACCGCCGTCGAGCGCGCCTTTGCGGCGGGTAAGGTCGCGCGCTTTCCGGGCGGCTTCGCGGGCGCGGGCGGCATCAATCGCTTTATTAATGATCTTTCTTCCGACGGTTGGGTTCTGCTCAAAATATGCTCCCAGACGTTCGTTCACAAACGCCTGCACGATGCCAGCGATATCGGAATTCAGCTTGCCCTTGGTTTGCCCTTCAAATTGCGGCTGCGGCAGTTTCACGCTGATCACCGCCACCAGCCCTTCACGCACGTCATCGCCAGTCAGATTTTCTTTAACGTCTTTGAACAGTCCCATCTGCTGTCCAGCGTAGTTGATGGTGCGGGTGAGCGCCATACGGAAGCCGGAGAGATGCGTGCCGCCATCGACCGTATTGATGTTGTTGGCGAAACTGAAAACTGATTCGGAATAGCCGTCGTTGTATTGCATGCCAATTTCCATGGCTACGCCGCTGCGCTCGGCTTCCATGTAAATCGGCTTATCGTGCAATACCTGTTTTCCGCGGTTCAGGTGCTTGATAAACTCCGCGATACCGCCGTTGTATTTAAATTCGGCTGTCTTCGGCTCGCCGGTCTTTGCGTCGGTGGTGCGCTCATCGGTGAGTGTAATCAGCAGGCCTTTGTTCAGAAAAGCCAGCTCCCGCAGGCGTTGCGCCAATGTGTCAAAGTTATATTCGGTGACCGTAAGAATGCTTTTGTCGGGAAGAAAATGGACCTTGGTGCCGGTCTTTGCTTTCACGGCGCCCGTCTTCTTCAACTTGCTGGTGGGTTCGCCTTTGGAATAAGTCTGCTCCCAGGTGAAGCCGTCGCGCCAGATTTCGAGATCCAGTTCTTCGCTGAGCGCGTTCACGCAGGAAACGCCCACGCCGTGCAGTCCGCCAGAAACTTTGTATGAGGACGTGTCGAACTTACCGCCGGCATGAAGGGTGGTCATTACGACTTGCGCGGCTGGGACTTTTTCCCCATCGATATCCATCGCATCGACAGGAATGCCCCGGCCGTTGTCGACTACCGTGATCGAGTTGTCGATGTGGATGGTGACTTCGATTTTGTCGGCATGTCCGGCAAGGGCCTCGTCGACGGAATTATCCACTACCTCGTAGACTAGATGATGCAAACCGATCTCGCCGGTGGAACCGATGTACATGGCGGGACGCTTGCGGACGGCTTCCATTCCGCCCAGCACTTTGATCGAGTCGGCGGTGTAATCTCCGTTGCTTCCGTTGATGGGAGCAACCTTTCCATTTTTGCTTTTCGCTTCTAGAATAGCGGCGGCGTTGAGCGTTTCTTTGGTAGCCATTCAGCTCCGTGGAGAGGGCCCGGGCGCTAATTATTTCAAAGCACCAGAACTGACCTCAAATCACTGAAATCACTAATACTTACACTATCCGGGATGATGTCTGATTCTATCATAGGATTACTTCTTTTTCGAGCCCCGAACCGGCAGGGTAACCCATGCATTTACAATGGTTCAGAGAACTAAAAAGCGGAGTATCTAGAGGCGTAATGGCAGGCTCGCGATCGAATAAGCGGCCGCGCGCCTGATAGGATTGGTGCTCAGGAGAAATCAGAAAAACATGGCGGTTCCGGTTTCACAGATGTGGACAGTGGCAGCCTATGTGGTCCGGCAGAAACTCGCCCGGCGAAAGCAATACCCGCTGGTACTGATGCTGGAGCCCCTATTCCGCTGCAACCTGGCTTGCGCCGGATGCGGCAAGATTCAATATCCGGCCCATATTCTCAAGCGGCAATTGACCCCGGAAGAGTGCTTTCGCGCGGTAGACGAGTGCGGCGCGCCGATTGTCTCGATACCCGGCGGCGAACCGCTTATGCACCCGGAGATCGACAGGATTGTCGACGGCCTGGTAGCCCGCAAGAAATATATCTACTTATGCACTAATGCTTTACTGTTGAAAGAAAAGATCCATCTCTTCAAGCCGACTAAATATCTGACGTTCAGCGTTCACCTCGACGGAGAACGGGAACATCACGACCTTTCGGTGTGCCGAGAAGGCGGCTATGATATCGCCGTCGATGCCATCCGCGAGGCCCTCAGGCTTGGTTACCGCGTCACTACCAATACCACACTATTTGACGGAGCCGACCCCAGGAGCGTTCGCGAATTCTTCGACGAAATGATGGATGTCGGCGTCGAAGGCATGATGCTATCGCCGGGCTACTCCTACGAGAAAGCGCCTGATCAGCAACACTTTCTGGGCCGCGCCCGCACCCGCAGGCTTTTCCGCGCCATTCTCTCCAACCGTAATCCGAACTGGCGCTTCAATCTTTCGCCCCTGTTTCTAGAATTTCTCATGGGCAAGCGTCACTATCCCTGCACGCCCTGGGGCATGCCAACTTACAACATTTTCGGATGGCAGAAACCCTGCTACCTGCTCCAGGATGGATACGCTGAGAGCTTCGAGGAACTCCTGCGGGAGACGAACTGGGAGAATTACGGAACTGAATCCGGCAACCCGCATTGCGCCAATTGCATGGTGCACAGCGGCTACGAAGCCTCGGCCGTCAACGACACCTTCAGTTCGCTGGGTGGATTCTTCGCCACGGTGAAAGCTACGCTATCCTCCCGTTACCCCGATGAAAGCGCGCTGCGCCTGCTGGATGAGCCGGCCGAACCCGTCCATCCCCTGGTGCATATCTCGGCTGCGAATGAACCGAGCACCTCCCTGCAGGAGACCAGAGCATGACGGGGAAGGAAGCCGGTCACATTTCCCACGAATCGGCGGAACTTACCGGCGCGGTCAATCCTGAAAGTCTCGAGGTCGCTCCCGGCATTAAGCACGAAAAGCTCGAAGGCTGGATTCCCTCGCTTGCGTCGGAGGAAGAAATTCGCGTCGCGCTTGAAAAGGCCTTTGACTATCGCGGCGATGTCACCATCACCCGCAAAGATGGCAGCATTATCGAAGGCTACCTTTTTGACCGCCGCAGCGGTTCGACGCTGGCCGATTCCTGCGTCCGGGTTTTGCCTAAAGCTTCTGATCCGAAGATCCTGATCTCTTACGCTGACATTGCCGCGCTGGCTTTTACCGGCCGTGACACCGCCGTCGGAAAGAGCTGGGAAGCCTGGATGAAAAAGTACGCGGAGAAAAAGGCGGCAGGAGAAAGAGGAATCGCGCTGCAGCCCGAGCCTTTGGACTGAATGTAGGCGCGGGCGTCCCTGCCCGCGCGGAGTTTATCGAGAATCCGGCATTCGGATTGTGCGACGCATATCATTGTTCGCGCGGGCGAGGAACCCCCGCGCCTACATTGGTTTCTTCGCCGTGAAGCTCAGCCTTCCGATCAGCTCTTCCACCTCATCCTCGCTGCCGCCGATAAACGTGAAAGACACCGCATATCCCTTGTCAAGCCCGACCAGCGATGTCTGATGCATGGTTAAACTCCCACGCTCTTTG
>CATPBY010000369.1 GCA_955652845.1 uncultured Terriglobales bacterium
ATGTTATTTGCGCAATCCTCTGCCTAATCCCTGTCCCCGCCCGCGCCGGCTCTGCCGTTCCTGCCAATACAGCGGAAACTGTGGCGACGCCACCCGTGATTGTGATTGGTTTTGTTGGCGGCTTTGTCAAGCATGATGACGCCCTCCATAGCACGGTGCAAGTCGCCACGCGGATTCGCCAGCAGTATCCCGCCGGGGTTTATGTCCAGTCTTTAGAAAATCGCAATCGGAAAAAGGCCTACGACCAGATTGTGCGGATGATTGACGTTGATCACGACGGGATATTGTCGTCTGCAGAAAAACAGAACGCCCGCATCATCCTGTACGGGCATAGTTGGGGCGCATCCGAGACGGTTACTCTGGCCCGGCAATTGGAAAGAGCAGGCATTCCTGTGCTGCTGACGGTGCAGGTGGACAGCGTTTCAAAGCAAGGTGAGGACGACAGCATTATTCCCGCCAACGTAGCCCAGGCAGCGAACTTCTACCAGATGGATGGACTGTTACACGGGCGCCCGCGAATTCGCGCTGCCGATCCGACGCGAACTCATATCATTGGAAATTTCCGCTCCGATTACAAACTCAATCCGATCAGCTGTGAGCGCTACCCATGGTATGACCGTTTGTTCATGAAGTCACACATCGAAATTGAATGTGATCCCAAGGTTTGGACCCAGGTTGAATCGCTGATCGATTCGACACTACCGCATCCCTGAATTGTCTTGTCTGCAGCTTCCTTTGCGCAAAAAGACTACTGCGAACCGGGGCGAGCTTGCATGCGGATCTGATTTGCCGACGAAGCTGCGTCGGCAAGTGCTCCCGGCTGGTCCGAAAGAAGTTGCTGCAACAGCTCCAGATCGTCCTCCACGTCACTGCGAGCTGTCTTGCGGGACGCTGCGGGGCGCAACTCCTGGCGAAGGCGCGCTTGAAGCAGCTTGACAGCTAATTCTGACGATTCGGAAGTAATAAAAATATTGCCCCGCGAGATTCCCACCGGCTCAGATTCATCGCCTGACCGAACTTCCATAAACGGTTGCCCGGATGAATTCAGTTGTGGCTCCGCCGCGGCCTGCAAGTGCTCCCATTTTTTTTCTGTGGAACGCTCGTCCTTAAAGCCGGTTCGGCTCAGTTCGTCCAGCCGGCTTTGGAATGCGCGGCGGTCGGCGCGCGTAATAGCCGTGTCGAACTGGCTGCGTGAATCGAGGATCGAAGCATGCTGCGCCGGGTCAAAGCGTCCCTCGCCAAAATGTCCGGCCAGCAGACTCCCGGCAACGTAGGGCTGCAGAAAGAACAACGGCACCATGTATTTCTTGGCGGCTACGACAGACTCTAAAACTCCGTGGACCGATGTGCTGCGGCGGGCCGTCCCCGGCACCTGCGGTATCAGGAAAGTCGAGCTTTCCAGATCAGGATGGCGGCGGCTGTATTTGGCCAGAGATTTCGCGATCTGCTTGGGGGTAGTGACACCAAGGTCGCCAATCAGGCTGCGATGGACGGCGTGCGGATAGTAAAAGTCGATCACCTCTCGTCCGAAGTCGGCGCAGTTTTTAGTCACGAAGTTATAGCGTTGACGGTTGGGCTGCCTATTGAACTTGCTGATCAAACGGGCATCCTGGTCGGGGCTAGTCTCAATTTCAAACCCATAGATTGTGCGGTCGTAGGAAGCCCCCACCAGTTCATACCAGTTTCCCTCGGGCATTGCCCCATCAGGACGATCCGGAACCAGCGCTTCGAGATGCTGGCGCCGGTATTGATCCCGGAGGAACGTCACCAGTTTGGCGTCCGCGAAAAGTGGCACCGCATCGCGCTGCTCCACCGCGTAGAGGTATGGAATCAGAGGAATCGCGATCCAATCGTAACCGGCGATGCCGTCATAACGGCTCACGACCACTCCAGATTCTCCGGCAGAACAGGGGCGGAGTTTCACTGGAGATGCTGCACAAACGTTGCTGAGATACATCGCGCTGTGCCCGGTTCCGGCAAAAGCGCCGTCATAGCTATAGGGTTCTTCGAGAAACAGGGTAGCGCCGGCGTGGGCGGCAGGGCTGATGCAGAGGCAAAAAAACAATATGCCGCACAAGCTTCCAACTATTCTGGAAGCTTTTCGCTGCGCGAATTGTTTTCGCAGAAGGTGCATTTCGATCGCTGCCGAGAGGATTGTTGATGACTAGACCAGGCGGGGCGCTGCCTAGAGATTCACCCATAATTAACAACCCACTTATGAAGGATAAGTTGCGACTGCCGCATCAGCCAGTTACCAAAGGTTTACTTGTGAATGGAACCTTTTGCCTGAAGCAGGGCTCTGGATTTACTCAAGCCCCAGCGGGCGCTTCTGTTCAACCGAGGCTTCTTTGACGGACTTGTGCTGGTTCCAAAAATATAAGATCGCTGCTACTACGATCCCGATCCCCAGACTGATAAGAAAGAACCAGCGATAGGCGGGCAGAGCGATAAGAAGAACAACAACAACGGTCAGAGCGACCAGCAAGCCAGCTTTGCCCCAAAAAAACCTTTTACACTCTACGGGAGGAGGAACGGATTCCATACGGCGGCTGTTTCTATTGTAGAACGACCCCGAGCGATATGGCTGCCGCAAGCTACTTTGCGCGGCGGAATTGTTTGCTCAGGGTGAGCGTTTGCCGCTGATACGAAGAGCCTATCTGCATGCCGTATATCTTGTCGGGCCGCGAAAGCAGGGGCATGTACGTGAGCCGGCCGACAAACTGTCCGTGCTCGATCAGGAATGGCACTTCGTGCGCCCGAACCTCAAGCACCGCTGGAGTACCTTTGATATCGCTGGCGCCGTATCCGAAGCCGGGATCGAAGAATCCCGCGTAGTGGATCCGGAATTCTCCCACGGAAGGGTCAAACGGCACCATCTCGGCTGCAAAATCAGGAGGCACGCGGACTCTTTCGCGAGAGGCGAGAATGTAAAAGTCGCCGGGCTCGAGGATCAAATCTTTCTTGGCGCTTTGCTGGCGAACCTCCCAGAATTCTTCCGGCGAGTAATAGTTAATGCGGTCAAGTTCGATGGCTGGGGCATGACCTCTGGCTTTATAAGCCATGATTTCACCCGCCTCGCTGGCTTCAAGATTCACCGTGATTTTGAGACCACGATCTACCCGCGCCTTGGCGGAATTTTGCTCGTCCATGTAGATCAAAGTTTCTTGTTCGTCCAGGTGGCTGATCAGGTTATCGGTGAACGTTGGATTGCCGCGCACAAAACGCAGTTGATTCAGCCGCATTCCCGCGCGTACCGCGACTGTAAATGTCCGGGAAACAATTTCAGCGTAAAGCTTTCCTTTGTAGCCTGCAGGAACGCGCTCGAATTCGACTCCGTAGTCCGTGATAAGGCGAATGAATACGTCAAGCCGGCCAGTAGTGCTCTTGGGGTTTGCTTTTCCGGAAATATCGGCGGG
>CATPBY010000370.1 GCA_955652845.1 uncultured Terriglobales bacterium
GCGGAAGTCGCGAAAAAAGTGGGTTTGCGGACGCGCGCGCAAACCGACTTTTACGATCTGGCCATCGTTGGGGGCGGACCCGCAGGCCTGGCAGCCGCGGTCTATGGCGCTTCGGAGGGCTTGCACACGGTGATGGTGGAGCGCGAAGCGCCAGGCGGCCAGGCCGGAATGAGTTCGCGCATTGAGAACTACCTGGGATTTCCCGCTGGACTCAGCGGTAACGATCTGGCTCGTCGCGCGGTAGTGCAGGCGCAGCGCTTTGGAGTGGAAATTCTTTCGCCACTCGAGGCCGTCGGAGTACGCACGGAAGGTTCCTATCGCATCATCAAGTTGGCAGATGGCAATGAGCTTTCCTGTCATGCGTTGATGGTTGCCACTGGAGTACAGTGGCGGCGCCTTGATGCGCCCGGAATCGATCGCCTGCAGGGAGCGGGCATCTACTACGGCGGTGGCGCCACGGAAGCCCTCTCCTGCAAGGGCGAGGTTGTCTACGTCGTAGGCGGGGCCAACTCGGCGGGCCAGGCCGCCATGAATTTTGCCAAGTTCGCGGAGAGGGTCGTCATCCTGGTTCGCGGAGCTTCTCTCGCCAGCACCATGTCGCAATATCTGATCGATCAGATCAAAGAGACACCTAATATTCAATTGTGGGCCAACGCCAGCGTGGCCGAAGCTCATGGTACGACGCACCTGGAAGAAATTTCGGTGCTGTGCTCGGACAGCAACAAAATCGAGCGCGTTCCGGCGAGCTCGATGTTCATCTTCATTGGAGCCTTGCCGCGTACGGATTGGCTGGCGGATATCGTGGAGCGGGATGAGCGCGGCTTCATCCTGACCGGCCCTGATCTCATCCGTGAGGGTCAATATCCAAAAGGTTGGGCCCTGGATCGCGATCCATTTTTGCTGGAAACGAATGTGCCCGGTATCTTTGCCGTGGGCGATGTGCGGCATGGCTCGGTGAAACGTGTGGCATCGGGAGTTGGCGAAGGATCTGTGGCAGTGCAGTTCATCCATCAATATTTGAGCAAGGTGTAAATGGCCGATAAGTCAGCATTAGTTCGAGTGCCGGCGTTCTCCAGCCTGCCCGACGATCAGATCGACTGGTTTCTCAGCCAGGCGACTGACATCCATGTCGGGGCGGGCGAAACCTTCCTGCGCCAGGGCGATCCAGCCGACGCCATGATTGTGGTTCTGGAAGGGCAACTTCAGCTGCGCGGCGAACTTGGTGGCGAAACCGTCATAATCTCGATAAAGCCGGGCGATGTTACGGGAGCGCTGCCATTCTCGCGGATGAAACAAGTGGCAGTGACTGGCCGGGCCATTACGGATGCCCACTTTTTGAAATTCCCAGCAGCGCAGTTCCCAGACCTTATCCAGAAGATGCCGGAGTTAGCCCAGCGTCTGGTCAATCTGATGTCCGACAGGATCCGTGAAACCACTCGCATGGAGCAGCAGCGCGACCGCTTGGCGGGTCTGGGCAAGCTTTCCGCCGGCCTGGCTCACGAGCTCAACAATCCAGCCTCCGCCGCCAAACGCGCCACCAGCCTGCTGCGAGACGCGCTGAAACGGATCAAGGACGCGAGTCACGAACTGGGAAGAAGCTCTCTTAATGCTGCCCAGAAGTCAGAAATCGAGAAGCTGGAGGCTTCCTTCCTGCAACAGGACGGCCCACCCCTCAGTACGCTGGCGGTGAGCGACCTTGAAGACCAGATTGATTCCTTGTTGCGCAGTCACGGACAGAACGATCTGTGGCAGTTGGCGGCCGATCTTGCGCGCCGGAACGTCAAACCGGAAGTGCTGGAGTCACTGTTTGCCAACCTCGGTCCGGATGCTGCCCGAGCCGCGCTGGTCAGGATTGCGGCTTCCGTGGAGATTGCGAATCTTTTGAACGAGATCGAAAGCAGTACGGCTCGAATCTCCGACCTGGTGGGCGCCATCAAGGAATACACCTACATGGACCAGGCGCCGGTGCAAAACGTCGACATCGCGAAGGGCCTGGAAACTACTCTTACCATCCTGCATCACAAGCTTAAACGCGGAATTACCGTGAAGCGCGACTACGAGCGTGTTCCGCTGCTGGTGAATTCTTTCGGCAGCGAACTCAATCAGGTCTGGACCAATATCATCGACAATGCCATCGATGCTATGGGCGGAACGGGCGAGCTTCGAGTTCGAACTTATCGCGAGGACAATTGCGTAGTGGTCGAGATCGGAGATAACGGTCCAGGAATTTCGCCTGAGGTAAAACCGCATATCTTCGAGCCTTTTTTCACCACCAAAGGCGTCGGTGAGGGGACGGGGCTGGGTCTCGATACTGTGCAACGAATTGTGAAAAAACACCGAGGAAGCATTCAGGTGACTTCCAATCCCGGGGACACACGCTTTCAAGTCTGGCTGCCTCTGGCAGAAGCTCTACCCTAGTGCTAGTATCAACTGTTTTTCAAACGCGGCAAGGCGGGTCCATGGAAGGTTCGAGAAGATGGTTGCAGAATAATTGCGGCAGAGTTTCTCCATAGCGATTAATAGCATCCAAGCGGACGCGAAATGAAAGACACGCTGGGAGTCCTGTTGGCGGGAGGAGCCGGCGAACGGCTTTATCCTCTCACTCGCGACTGCGCCAAGCCTGCCGTGACCTTCGGCGGCATCTACCGCATTGTTGATATCACACTTTCCAACTGCGTAAATTCTGACCTGCGGCGAGTCTACATCCTCACCCAATACAAGGCGCTCTCACTGAACCGGCACATCCGCGAAGGCTGGAACATCATGGGCAGCGAAATGGGCGAGTTTATCGAGGTGCTGCCGCCGATGAAGCGGGTGAGTGAACAGTGGTATCAGGGGACGGCGGATGCGGTTTATCAAAATATCTATTCCATCGGATCCGAGCAGCCCAGACACGTGCTCGTCCTCTCCGGCGACCACATCTACAAAATGAATTATGGGCTGATGTTGCAGCAGCACAACGATTCAGGCGCCGACGTTACCCTGGCGACCATTCAGATCGATCCTGCCGAGGTCTTCCGCTTTGGCGTCGTCGATGTGGACCGGGACAGTCGCGTGATTGGTTTTCAGGAGAAGCCGTCCAGCACCGACCTGCGTTCTCCGTACAACCCGGAGAAGGTCTGCGCCTCGATGGGCATTTACTTGTTCAACGCCGACGTACTCATACCCGTGCTGCTCAAAGACGCTGAGGATCCACACTCCAGCCACGATTTCGGCAAAGACGTGCTGCCGAAAATGATCGATGACTACCGTGTCTACGCATACGACTTCGTGGATGAGAACAAGAAAGAAGCGCTTTACTGGCGTGATGTAGGAACGCTCGAAGCCTACTACGAAGCCAATATGGATATTGTTTCAGTGTCGCCGGTCTTCAATCTGTACGATGCGGCATGGCCGATACGAACTCACCAGCGGCAGTATCCTCCGGCTAAATTTGTGTTTGCCGAAAGCGGGCGAACCGGCACGGCGCTGGATTCCATCGTTTCCGCCGGCTGCATTGTCTCCGGCAGCCTGGTGAAAAACAGCGTGCTTTCGCCCGACGTGCGGGTGAACTCCTACAGCGAGGTGGATTCGAGCATTCTTTTCTCGCACGTAAATGTCGGGCGACACTGCCGTATCCGCAAAGCCATTATCGACCGCGACGTGCACATCCCTGAAGGCACCAGTATTGGCTATGATGCTGAGGCTGACCGCCAGCGTTATTTTGTCACCGAGAGCGGGATAACGGTGGTGACGCGAGATTATTCCCTGTTCGAGAATCCGGTCACGGTGGATTATTTCACCAGCGAGTAGAAAATGCAGGCGCCGGCGTCCCGCCCGCGCCTGTTTTCAGAGTGGAGCACGGGCGATGACGCCCGCGCTTACATTCATTGCGGCGTTAACTTGATCGTGTCAAACGCCATTTTCCAATCGGTGGCGGCGGAATTCTTGCCAACGACTGTGAATTTGAAAGAGTAATTGCCTGCCGCGCTGATATTCACATTCCCCAAATCGAATACAGCATAGGCTTCACTGGGATTGTATTCATCTTCTTGCGGTCCCACGTTGACGCCGTTAACCGTGAGTTGCCAGATGCTACGCAAAGTGAACTTCTTGACCGAAACCTGAACGTCATAAATGCCAGCTTGCGCTACGTTCACCGTGAAAGTGACATTGTCACCAACCTTTGTGGAATCCAGGATGGTTCCTACGCCGTCGGGAAATCCTCCCCAACTCAATGTCCGGAATGGCGGTCCCGAACTGGCCGCGGGAAGCTTCTCCGTCTCGTAGACGATTGGGGTTTTCGTCACCGAGGTTACGTTGTAGGTCCAGCTGACGACTTCCTGAATTGCAGTCAGACCGCCGGTGCCGCCGGTAAACCCGACCAACGCAGTATTTCCGCCCACAATTGACGGGATGTTGACAGTCCAACTGGTGGTGAAGGTCTGCGCTGAGTTGTTGGCGTCGGTGATGGTCATCTTCAATGTCGTGCCGTCATAACTCATGTGCACGTTGAAAATATCGCCGCTATGCAGGTTCACGCCGGAACTGGTCATGTCGAGGAATGGAGTTGTCGGCGAAGCGCCAGCGGTATAAAGCCCGGTAGAATCGGTGCCTTCGCCGGAATTGCTGTAGAGATCGAATTTGACGGCAACGCTCTTGCTCATTCCAGCAAATGGCGCTGCCCCGGCGGTATCCGGGCCATATCCCAAGCCTCCTCCAGCCGGTCCCAGGGCGGTGGGCCCGTTGTTTTGTATGACAAACGCCATCCCATCGGCGTTGGGAGTAGTCAGCTGGAAGCGGAAATCTGTGGTGAAATTCTGAACGTTAACCGCGGTAGTGAAGAAGGCGCTGCCGGCCTCAGTGCCGCCGCCATCGGTCAAGCGCAAACGCGTGCCATTTATGGTCGCATTGCCGTTCAACTGCAGCCCCGACGATGTGAAACCGCTGCCGAAATTGATCGGAGTGGTTCCGGACGAAATCGTATAAGTCGCGGAGGCGACAGCGCTGTTATTTGAACCTGCCTTGGTCCCGATCGCTTTAATGGTGGTGGTTGAGCTTACGGTCAGCGAGCCGCATACGGGCGAGGATCCGCTGGGAGTGCTTCCATCGATGGTGCAATGGATAGTGGCACCGCTGGTCGCGTCGGAAAGAGTTACCGTCTGCGCACTGGTGTA
>CATPBY010000371.1 GCA_955652845.1 uncultured Terriglobales bacterium
AAAAGAAATTCGCGGTGGATAAAGATAAAGTGCGCCACGACGCCCAGGAACTTGCTGAACTTTCTGCCTCCATTCCCGCCGATGTGGATCGGGTGAATCGCGGATTGCTGCCGAAAGATATCCTGGAGAAATTGAAGCGGGTGGAGAAGCTGTCCAAACAGCTGCGCAACGATCTGACGCGCTAAAGATTTGTAGCAGCTCCTCGTCACATGCTCATGCACGGCGGAGGACGCCCGTGCCTGCAAAGCGTTTCACCGCAAAAATTGTCACCACCACGAAGAGTGTTATCACAACAACCTGCGAGACTACGAACGGAGGTTCGGACTGCGTGGGGGCCATCGCTTTAAGAGCTGGAATCTTCTCGAAGCATTGCACAATCAGGACAAAGACGTTGAGGTAAAGCGCGATCATCGCACTGATCACGTAAATCCAACGCCAGCGGCCGGTGAGATGAAAGGCGTAGCGCGCCAGGACCGCGACCGCGAGAACTACCAGCGAAATGATGCCAACCTTGTGAGCCGGTGAAAGATGTTCAAAGGGAAAGCCGAAACCGGTCACGCTTGTCGCCACCGTAGTAGCCAGAAAGACCGCTGTCCACCCGTCCAGCCTCTTGCCGTTGAGAAGTCCAAACAGTACGACCAACCCCGAGCCAATCCCAATCAGGCTTATTAACACGTGGACCAGGGTGTAGGTGGCTGTAGACATGCCGAAGATCATGACTGTCGTCCTCTAGCGAACGGGTCGAAATATTACGTTGCTGCCTCAGGGATGTCCACATGGAAACATGGGCGCGTGGTCACGCTCCAGCACCAAATCTGTCGGAGGCGCGCGCTCTCGCTTTTGCCGCCTCTTCTTCACGGTTCTTCGGCGGGGCAGTAGTTTCCAACGAACGCAGAAGACGGGTGGAGACGCCTGCGACCTCGTCTACTGCAGCCAGGAACGCGGCTTCATTCGCTTTTGACGGTTTGTTAAAGCCACTAATTTTCCTTACAAACTGCAGAGATGCAGCCCGCACCTCTTCGTCCGTGACTGGCGGATCGAAGTTGAAAAGAGTCTTGATATTCCTGCACATCTCTTCATTCACCTCAGCTCTATCATCTCAAGACGACCAGAGGCAGTTCCACAAAGCTTGCCTGGTTGGGCGCGTGGTAGATCCGCTGTGTCGCTTTGTGGTAGTCCCCGGGCTTGGCCCAGAAGATGTTCGCCACGAAAGTCTGCGGGTTGCGGTCGTAAAGGGGAAACCAGCTCGACTGCACCTGCACCATAACTCGATGACCGGGAAGGAAAACGTGATTCGCGGTTGGCAGGGCGAAACGATACAGCAGAGGCCTATCGGATTCGATGGGCTTGGCAGTTTCCAGGCTCTCGCGATATCTTCCACGAAAGATATCCGCCGATACCATCAATTGATAACCGCCCAGGGGCGCCTGCCCGGCTACTTCATCGGGATAGACATCGATCAGTTTAACCACCCAATCGGAGTCTGTTCCGCTGGTGGAGGCGACCAGGTTGGCCACGGGCTGCCCGCTGATTTTTGTTGGAGTTTTCAAAACGTCAGAAACGAATGCCACAACGTCCGGTCGTCCCGAAGCCTCGCGCTGATCGTCCACCAGCCATTGCGACCAGGTATAGCCAGTCGTATACCCAACCGGTTGAATCGGACGAGCGCGGAAGGGAACAGGCTTAGCCGGATCGGAGACGTATTCTTCAAACGCGGTTCCATCCGCGCTGGGTGGGTCGAAACCCAGTTTCAAACCGGAGCTAAGGTACAGCGGAGTGGGGCGGATGGCGCAGCCGCCGTCACAGCCGGCGGGCCACGACGGCAGGCGCCGCCAGGTGTTAGTCCCGGTTTCAAATGCGGTGACGGGCGCGACGTCGGCTTTGGGCATATCGCTCTTGAGGTAGTGATCCAAAAAAGGACGCAGCACATTTTGCCGAAAGTACAGCCCAGTGTCGCTGTTGAATTTTAAGGCGCCCAGCCCGCTGCCATCCTCGATCTCCTGGCCGTGATGCCAGGGCCCCATTACCAGGAAGACTTTGTCGTTACTTGTGTCCTTCGGCTTGATCGCCTTGTAAACCGCCATCGCGCCATAGATGTCCTCCTGATCCCAGAGACTGTGGACGAGCATCACGGGCACTTTCAGGGGCTGAGCCGCCAGCAGGCGATCCAGCGCCTGGTCTTGCCAGAAAGCGTCGTAGCTGGGATGCTGCAGAATCTTTCGCCAGAATCCAACTTGTTCGAGCCCGCGCGTGCGGCCAAGTTCGCCAGCAGATCCTCCCTGCATGAACATGTCGTAATCATCATAGTGGCTGCTCCACCACTTAGCCTCATTGTCCCGCGTGGCTTCCTGTTCGTAGATATACGACATGTTTTGCAGCCGAAACGCGCCGTAGTGGAACCAATCATCACCCATCCAGCCGTCGACCATGGGATTCATCGGCACCGCCACCTTTAATGCGGGGTGCGGATTGAACAAAGCCATCAAGGGCAGAAATCCATCGTAGGAAATGCCGAGGATGCCTACCCTGCCATTACTCTCCGGAATGTTCTTCACCAGCCAGTCGATGGTGTCGTAGGTATCGGTAGCGTGGTCAATGGAGGTCGGATTTTGTGGACCATGGAGCGGACGGTTCATCACATAGTCGCCCTCGGAGCCATACTTACCGCGCACATCCTGAACTACGCGGATGTAGCCTCCCTCAACGATTACCTCGGTAGCGTTGTCGTAGCCGTAGAGGCTCGGGCCAAGGTGAACGCTGCGCGGCGCAGAGCTGATCTCTCCTCCGCGCGGATCATGGGTGGTGAGGTCGTTCGCGTTGTAAGGCGTACGCGTGAGAAGGATTGGCGCATCCTTGGCGCCCTTTGGCACGAGGATCACCGTGTGCAGCCTC
>CATPBY010000372.1 GCA_955652845.1 uncultured Terriglobales bacterium
ATGTAAACGCGCGCGTGCTCGATGAAAATCCTTTGGCGTTGGCCGACGTCACTGCGCACGAGTTTTTTCATCTCTGGAACGTCAAGCGTATTCGCCCGCAGTCGCTTGATCCGGTGGATTACAGCCAGGAGAATTACACCACGGCCTTGTGGTTCAGCGAAGGTGTCACTACCACGGTCCAGAATTACATCCTGTTGCGCGCCGGCTTGCTTGATGAGACTTTGTATCGCAGGCGCCTGACCGACTCCATTGCCGAACTGGAGCGGCGCCCAGCCCATCTGACGCAATCCGCCGAAGCCGCAAGTCTGGATGCCTGGTTGGAGAAATATTCCGATTATGGACTGCCCCAGCGCAGCATCTCGTATTACAACAAGGGTGAACTGCTGGGCGTAGCGCTGGATCTCGCAGTCCGGGAGGCCAGCCACGGGTCGGCATCTCTGCGTGAGGTCTTTCAGTGGATGAATCGAAATTACGCGCAGCAAGGCCGGGACTTCCCCGAATCCGATGGCGTGCGGCTGGCTGCCGAGGCTGTAAGTCATGCTGACTTCAGAATGTTTTTTCAGAAGTACGTCGCAGGCACGGAAGAAATTCCATGGAACGAATTCTTTGTCAGCGTGGGGCTGCAACTTGTGCGGCGCTCCACTACTCACGCCGCCCCGGGATTCGAGGCAACGCGAAACTTTGACGCGCCCCCAATCGTTACCTCGATCATTCCCGACAGCGAGGCCGGCCATTCCGGTCTGAGGTTAGGAGACTCCATCCTTGAGATTAACGGCCAGACTGCGAGCTCCGATTTCCGGCAGAAACTTTCGGAATTGCGAATCGGAGATATGCTGCACCTGCTGGTTCGCAACGCCGAGGGCGAGCGCACGCTGCAATGGAAGGTAAGCAAAGAGGAAGAACTTGAGTTTGAGTTGAAGGATTTGAACAACGTCAGCCCACAGCAAAAAGCTCGTCGCGCTGCGTGGGTGAAAGGCGAGTCTCAGGGAGATTCCCAGCGGTGATACGCACTACAATGATGCTAAGTTTCTGGGCTATCTTGCTTCCTTTGGCGGCCTTGATTTGTTTTCCCTGGACCCTGCTTACCGGAAACGTCAACTTTCTTTACCAGGTTGGGATGTGGGGGGCGTGGACGGGAGTTCGCCTGGCCGGAGTGCGGGTGCTGGTTGAAGGTCTCGATAAAGTGGAACCCGCGCGCACTTACATCTTCATGTCCAACCATGCTTCCAACATCGATCCGCCGCTGTTGTTGCCGCTGATTCCTCGCCGCACCTCGGTGATGGTGAAAAAGGAATTGTTCCGCTATCCGGTTCTGGGGAAAACCATGCGCATGGGTTCGCTGGTTCCGGTGGACCGCGGAGACCGCGAGGCTGGCATCGCCGCCGTGCGCGCCGCCGCCCAGGTCATCCGCCGGGGAATCAACATGACCATTTACGTGGAAGGCAGGCGCTCATTGGATGGTGAACTCCTACCCTTTAAGAAGGGACCGTTCTATCTGGCGATGGAAAGTAATGTTCCGGTTGTCCCAGTCACGATCTCCGGTTCCCATTACGTGATGCCCAAAAAGAGATTTGCAATCAAGTCTGGCACAGTCAGAGTGATCTTTCATGACCCAATCGAGCCCGCTGATTTCGGGAGCCGCGAATCTCTGGCGGAAAGAGTGAGGCAGGTAATCGAGAGCGGTCTGAGTGCAGATAACAGTTCTGGGAGATAGGATGTGAGCGCATTAATAAGTCGAGGGTCAAGCGGTAGTCGAAAGTCTTGCGCAACAGCAGCCGCGCTGACACATGCTTATTGCATTTGTGCCAGGACAGCGACATCGAACTTTGAATAGTATTTCTTCACGTCCTTGGCCCCGTACTTTTCGCGGAATCTCTCAACCACGGATGACACTTGCGTGGCGTCAGTGATAGTAACGGCCTGAAATTCAGCCTCGGTGCCCCGCGCGTCGATCCGAATCAGCGGCTTGTTGAGCACGTTCTTGTACCACTGGGTATCTGAACCCTGCACTGGAAGCAGGTAAAGTTTCTCGCCGTCCAGTACGAACCAAATTGGGACGGAGATGGTGCGTCCTGATTTTCTGCCCGTTACGCTGATGTTAATTTCGCGAGATCGGGAGAGGCGGTCTTTTAAAGAATCGTTGCGCGGTGGCATATATCCCCTGCTCTTAAGTGTCAGGCCGAAGATTAGCTCTCGAAAACAACTCTACACGCGGGGAAGATTCTTGCCCACTTCGATTCCTGCCATCAACTGAAGCTCACCGTCCCGTCATCTGTTCATGGAATGGCGAGTACCGCGCCCCCTCGACCTTGATTTTCGAAGACGCACTTTCAATGGCGTGGAGATCTTCCGGAGTAAGTTGGAGGTCTGCCGCTCCGAGATTCTCTTCCAGCCGGGAAAGCTTCGTCGTCCCCGGAATCGGAACAATCCATGGTTTCTTCGCCAAAAGCCAGGCGAGCGCGATCTGAGCCGGTGTCGCCTTCTTTTCTTTTGCGAACCGGCTGAGCACATCAACCAGCGCCTGGTTCGTTTTGCGATTCTCCGGGCTCAAGCGGGGGACCGTGTTACGAAAATCCGTACTATCGAACTTCGTATCGGCATTGATCTTGCCGGTGAGAAATCCCTTGCCAAGAGGGCTGAATGGGACGAATCCGATCCCCAGTTCTTCCAGATCCGGCAGCACCGTCTTTTCAGGCTGCCTGAACCAGAGCGAGTATTCGCTTTGAAGTGCAGTCACCGGCTGAACTGCATGCGCGCGTCGGATGGTCTGCGCCCCTGCTTCGGAAAGGCCGAAATGTCTCACCTTGCCTTTCTGGATTAGTTCCTTCACCGTCCCCGCAACGTCTTCGATCGGCACATTCAGATCGACACGATGTTGGTAAAACAGATCGATCGCATCGACCCTAAGTCGCTTGAGCGACGCCTCAGCGACCTGCTTAATATGTTCGGGACGACTATTCAAGGCGGTCCATTTGCCTTCGTCCCTGGGATTAGGCTCCCACCCGAACTTGGTTGCGATCACCACCTGCCCGCGGAACGGTGCGAGGGCTTCACCCACCAACTCTTCGTTTAACAAAGGACCATAAACTTCGGCGGTATCAAAAAAAGTGACGCCTCGTTCCACGGCGGCACGGAGCACAGAGATCATCTCCTGCTTATCTTTTGGCGGGCCGTAAGACCAGCTCATCCCCATGCAGCCTAGCCCGATGGCCGAGACCTCCAAATTGCTCTTTCCCAGTTTTCGCTTCTGCATTGTTTCTCCTTGATTGCGAACTCCTTGAGCCTGTATCAGGCGCTCCAGGATAATCTTTGGAAATGTTTGCTGCGTGTTTACTCGATGAGGTTATGGCGAAATTCTGAGCTCCGTCTTACTCCTTCCTTGCCCTCACCGCCCGGGCAATTTCCGGCAGCCGGCTTAAGATTGCCGAATATTTCAGCCACAGCTTGTGGTCCACTGCGGGAGCACCGCTGACAATCGCTCCCGCCGCGACGTCTCCGGCGACTCCACTCTGGGGCGTGACGATGGCGCCGTCGCCAATCTTGCAGTGGCCGACCACTCCGACCTGGCCGGTGAGAATCACGTTGTTGCCTATCTCGGTTGAGCCGGCGAGGCCGACCTGAGACGCCAGCAGGGAATTCTCCCCAATATGCGAGCCATGACCGACTTGCACCAGGTTGTCGATCTTCGAGCCGCGTGCGATATGAGTTTCTCCCACACTGGCCCGGTCGATGCAGGAATTGGACTGGATCTCAACGTCGTCCTCGATCACTACTGGCTGCGGCTGTGGAATCTTATGCCAGCGTCCCTGATCATCTTTGGCGAATCCGAAACCATCGCCGCCGATAATCACGCCGTTTTGCAAAGTCACATTGTTTCCGATCCGGCAGCCTTCGCGTACGACTGTATGGGCGTGAGAAAAAAACCGGTCGCCAACGGAGACGCCGCGATAGATCACCACATGCGCCAGAAGGACTGCGTGCTTGCCAATTTGAACGCCTTCCTCAATTACCACGTAGGGGCCGATATGCGCGCCTTCTCCGATCTTCGCCGAAGGATGTATTACCGCCGTGGGATGCCGCCCAGGCGCATATTTCGCAGGCTGATGGAATAGTTCAATGGCGCGAGCAAAAGTGAGGTAGGGATTCTTCGATCGCAGCATTGCTGTGGAGATCGCTGGAAAGCTGTCATCCACAATGACGGCAGAAGCCTTGGTGGTCCGCGCTGCCGCCGCGTATTTGGGATTGGCCACAAAAGTAATCTGGCCAGGGGCGGCCTCTTCAATACCGGCGACGCCAGTAATTTCAGCATCAGGCGAACCGTTCTCCAGCCGCGCGTTGAGGGTAGAGGCGATCTGAGAGAGTTTCATAAGTATTGGCCAACCACGACGAGTCCGATGGAGATTGTAAAGGAAGTCGGAAGGCAGCTGTTTAGTGTTTGAACAAAATGCAGGCAGCGCGAATCACATCATTCCGAAAAACGACGCCAGCAGGTAAAGCGCTTCAAGAGTTGCAATCGCAATCAATATTCCCTCGCGCAGGCGGGAGCGGGAGATCTTTCCCCTCAACTTCGCTCCGTGGGCGTGCAGGTTCACTGCCGGAGCATCGATCGGAATCGCGGGTTGGCTGACCGAGACTGCTGCCAATTGTGGCGCCAGCGGCGCGCGATGGATCCTCGGCTTCAAAGGTTCGTTGGTGACGAACTGCCGCGCACTCACCGGGACTCTGGGGAGGTTAATGGTTGAAGACCAGCGTATAACTTGCACCGGCCCGGACTGCACAACCGCGTCGAAGGGACGCGCCGTCAAATCCAGCGGAGGCAGGCGCTCAGGGGCGATCTGATCTACCAGATTGCGAAGCAGCGAACTCCACCACTGATGACTCATCTGATCGCTGATCAGCTCGCCCACATCAACCGGCCGCGATTCCAGATCGAGTGGCGGCAGGGTTTCCGGCGCAATTACATTTCCCACATTGGTGAAGATGGTGCGATACCAGGGCAAGCTGAGAATGTCACCCACCAACATGCCAGTATCCACGGGACGTGACGTCAGCTGAAGCGGCGGAAACTTCTCCGGTAACAGCGCCTCCCGAATGTCAACAAATAGACGCTTCGCCAAAGATCGGGTGACGCTCGCGGGAAGCAAAAGCTGGATGTCGCGGTCGGGACTGCTCTGCGAATCTGCGTCCGCAGGAGTCGGATTGCCGCCGTAGTTTTGCGGGGAGAAATTCATTCGGGTACCACAGTCTAGCATTCATCTATTCAGCTTGCGAAAGACTAGTTTTTGCGTTCCCCGTGGCCGTTCTTACTGTAAGGCGTACGAAGAAATCAGCCGTTCGGAGCGGATCGCTCGACGCTCTGTCAGGTCTTGCTTGCAACGTAGAGGAATCGCCGCAAACGCCTCTCGGTGCTCAGCGTATAGACGCACTGCAGGAAGGCTTGCAAACCCAGGAAATTCGTTTCGCCTTCGACCGCAATCAAATCAGATTTCCTGCGGGCTCGCGCGTCGTGCCTTCGCTTGGAGATCCGAGCGGCGCTTTGGGTGGTGTCGCGTGATTCCAGCAAATGAAACCCGGACTGCTTGATAAGTTGTTCGTTTTGTCCCCGAGGAATAAAGATATAAGAGCCGATCAAGCTGCGGGTAGAAACTTCCTGGTCAGAGACCGGGCCATCCAATACCAGGGCGTCACTGAAGAGCATTCGGCCGCCAGGTTTCAACACCCGAAACATTTCGCGCAGCACGGCAAGGCGTCCGGGAATGTGGCACATCACATCGTTTGAGTAGACCGCGTCAAACGCCTGGTCCTTGAAGTGGAGCGGTTGCGAGGCGTCGGCTTCCTGGAAGGTAGCTCTTACCCCCGCGCTCACTCGGACCAACTCGACAGCATTGCGAATCCCCTCTTTATTCACGTCAATACCGGCGATGCTGCAGCCAATTGTTTCCGCCAGAAACAAGGCGTAGCGTCCTGAGCCGCACCCGATTTCAAAGACATGGGATGTGGTAGTCAGACCAAGCAGCGTGGGAATTTCATAGGATTCCTCGGTGGTTACCCAACTGGTCTGGCCGAAGTCCTCACCGTAGGTTTCGATTCGAATCTCACGATAGACGGGAAGGTCGTATTTACCGTACGAAGAGTTATAAAGGTCGACTTTTGCAGCCACCATCTACTCCCCGAAAAGCTGTACCTGTGCGGTATCCGCTGCGACGCCAGGACGCCGGCGGCGGGTAGCGCCGATAACCGCCAGCACGGTGAGCGAATCCAGGGCCGTGCGGGGCACAAAAATACGCTGGGTATTCGAGCGCAGATCCGGTGGATTGACCAGAAAACCTTCGGCCGTGGTCAAGGAGAGATCGTTGGGCATCATGCCCTCGAGGACCTCGTTATCTTTGAATTTGAGCCGCACCCAGAGCCCCTCAGTACGTGGACGGCTGGTGAAGGTCTTGCGACTGAGAGAATCGGAGTCGCCGAACTCGCGCACGAAATAGACGCCCTTGATGTCACGTAACTCGATCGCGACAACATTACCCGCCGTATTCAGCAACTCCAGCTTGCCTTCGCGGACGAAATTGGCCGGAGCGACGTATCCATTGATTGAATCCCGGTCCATCTTGCGGACGACGACCTTCTTGTGAGTTGAGGGCATGTTAGTCGGCGAAAGCGGCCTCTTAGTGGGGTTTTTCCGCAGCGCTGGCGCCACCGATTCTCGCACTTTTCAGCAAAAAACGGGCAGCATCTATGTTCACAGTAGCCAAACTTACAACCTTGTGTTATTTTCTCTAGCTTGCCGCGTCCCATCTCAGGAAGTCTAAGTCTACTGGATAGAGTCACTTACAATCAGGTGGCATGGACCTGTTTGCCCCTCTTGGGCGAGCCCTGTGGAAATCTTGCACCGGGCTGGAACAAGGCCCCAGGGACCGGCGTTCGCGGATAATGGCTGACTACATTTACACCATGGAAATCCGGCTCACGCCGGACCAGCAACGCGGCGTCACGTTAGTCCAGGACATCGCCCGCGCCGCGGGGATGAATATTTACCTCACGGGGGGCGCAGTCCGCGACATTATCAGCGGATTTTCCATCCGCGACCTTGATTTTACCGTTCAGGGGAATCCGCTCAAACTGCAAAAGGAACTGGAGCGCGCTGGAGCGGGTGCTGCCACCGTCGACGATGACCTGAAAACCCTGTATTTCACGCTCCCGGGAGGCGTGCGTGCCGAAATCAGCATGGCGCGCACAGAGCGTTATGAGAAGGCCGGCAAGCCACCGATCGTGACGCCGGCCACAATCATCGAAGATCTCCGTCGTCGCGATTTCACCATAAATGCCATGGCCTTGTCGCTCAACCCGGGGTCGCGGGGTCTCTTGATGGACCCCTTCAATGGAGCTGCCGACATCGAGGCCAAGCTGATCCGCGTCCTGCACAACTATGCTTTCGTGGAGGATCCGTCGCGGCTGATCCGCGCTACCCGCTTTGCCGCACGTTTCCACTGGCCAATAGAGGAACGTACCCAGGCGCGCTTCAACTCAGCCAAAGAAAATAACTACATTGACCACATCACGGACAAGGCAATCGGACGTGAGATTGAGCAGTTGGCGTATGAGGATGATCCGCTGCACATTGTCAGGGTTCTGGAGAAGGAAGACTGGTTGAAGGTGCTCAACCCGCGCTGGACTTCGGCTAAGGTGGATACGGCGGGTCTCGGTCAGTTGCTGAAAACCCGGCAGCAGATGAATCAGCTTGGCTATTCGCCCGACCCGTCGCCGGCAGTCCTGTACTTCCTTACCGCGCGGCTGGGCGATAAAGATGTCGCGGATATGCGCAAGCTCATTCCGCGCAAGGACCTGGTCGACGCCTGGCGCGACCTTGAAGACAATGCCAAGGATCTCGCCAAACGGCTTGCGGGAAAGGAAGCCGGAACGCCGTCTCGAACCTGGAAGCTCCTGTCCGAGGCGCGGCCGGAGATGATTTTGTTTCTGGCGGTGACGGCTCGACAGCAGGCCGTCACCCAGAAAATCAAGAACTTCTTTATCAAGTGGCGGCAGGTGCAGCAGAAGATTCCTCTGCCGGAGATGACGGAGCTTCACATTACCCCGCAGATGCCCGAATATTCAAAAATTGCGCACGACGTGTTCATGCTTCTGCTGGATGGCAGATTGCGCTCCCGCACTGAGACGCTTAAGTTCCTA
>CATPBY010000373.1 GCA_955652845.1 uncultured Terriglobales bacterium
CCATCCTGCTCGGGGTGGCGATGGTAGTGGTGCTCGTGGGCATCGTGGCTCTTCTGTTACGCAGCCAGCCTAAGAGTCAGAGCGCTCCGCATCCTTACGCTGCCAATCTTAAGCTCGCGAACCTGAAGATGAGCGCCGCCGAAAATTTTGTGGGCTCCACCGTAACCTATCTGGACGGTTCCGTCTCCAACGCTGGCGACAAGACGGTCACCCACGCTATGGTTCACGTAAATTTCAAGGACTCGCTCGGCCAGGTCGCTCAATCTGAAGAAGTGGCGCTGAACGTTCTTCAGACTGGCGGGCTTTATCCCGACACAGTCGATCTCAGCGTCTCACCGCTCGCGCCCGCCCAGAGCCGGCAGTTCCGCCTGACTTTCGAACACGTCAGCAACGGCTGGAACCACGAATACCCCGATCTGCAAGTAACAGAAGTGACAGCGAGGTAATTTCGGGTAGGGACAGCCGCCCTCGGTTGTCCAGCCGAGCGAAACTCGGCCGTTTCTATTGATAGTCCCGCAGCGCGGTTACAATGCCTCCATGCCCGAAGTAAAGCCATTCCGGCTGACCGAGTCAGTCAAAGCCGCGGGTTGAGCGTCCAAGCTGAGTCCGGCGGCGCTGGACACAGTGCTTGGGAAATTAGCCCGGCAACATGATCCGAACGTTCTAGTTGGCTTCGATCACGCCGACGACGCCGGCGTGTATCAAATCAGCCCTGATTCCGCCCTGGTCCAAACCGTCGACTTCTTCACCCCTATCGTGGACGACCCCTACACCTTCGGCCAGATCGCCGCCACCAATTCGCTCAGTGACGTGTACGCGATGGGCGGCCGCCCACTGACCGCCCTTGCTCTGGTGTGCTTTCCGGAGAAGGGGGATCTCGACATTCTGGAGCGAATCCTGGCCGGCGGCCTTTCCAAAATGATGGAAGCTGCTTGCACCATAATTGGCGGGCACAGCATTCGCGATGAGGAAACCAAGTTCGGATACTCCGTTACCGGCCTGGTCAATCCCAGGAGGGTTCTCACCAACGGCGGCGCCAAACCGGGTGATCGGCTGCTGTTCACCAAAGCCCTCGGCACCGGCGTGATCTCTACTGCCATCAAGAAGGGAGCTGCAAAACAATCCTGGATCGACGCGGCGGTTATTTCAATGACGACACTCAACAAGAGAGCCGCCGAAGTAATCACCGGCGGTCGTGTGGAGACGGGCGACTCGCCCAACCCCCAGGCGGAGCGCAGCTTCGCAGTACACTCGTTGACCGACGTTACCGGTTTCGGCCTCATCGGTCATGCGCGCGAGATGGCTCTCGCCTCGAATGTCTCTATGCGACTTTACGCTGGTCGAATTCCACTACTCGACGGCGCGCTGGAGTGCGTCCGCGCCGGCCACATCCCCAGCGGACTGAAGGCGAATCGCGAGTTCGCAGAGTGCGTCGTTGGTTACGAGGAAGGAATCCCCGGCGATGTCAGGGCGATCCTCTTCGATCCGCAAACTGCCGGAGGCCTTCTGATTTCAGTCGCGCGGAATTTCGCGCCCGAACTCGCGCGTGCCCTGAATTCCGCCGAAGTTCCAGCCATCGAAATTGGAGAAGTTCTGCCGCCTGCCAAGCCTCTGATAACCGTGTCCGGTTGATCAGGCGCTCCCCTAAAGATCTCTGACGATTTCCCAGATTCGGGCGAGGTGGTGATCGTCATGCTCCGCCACGAAACTCAGGTGATCGACAAGCCGCATCGGCGTCCTCAGCCGGGGATGCAGTGCCGTCCGCGCGAATAATGCGGGATCAAGTTTTTCGACCTGCTCAACCAGCTTCAACCTTTCCCGGCGAAAACCGGACAGAATGTCCGGCAGCGGTTGCGCGTTGTGATTTGCCTGAGAGGTTTTCAGGTTGCGTAAATCCGCCACCTGAAGCTCAGCTGCCTGGGAAAGAAAGTCGCGCAACCGGCCGAGCCAGAGCGGCTCCAAATCGAGCAAGTGGCCGGCATTTTCCTGGGCTGACCATTTGCCATCGCTCCTTCCTACCATTACCTCTCGGGAACAACCACGGCAGATTTCTTCCAGGCGAGCCGGAGCGCCCCGCAGCCGTATGCAGATGTTTGGATACATTTCGACCGGAAAAGAAAAATCAAACTTGCGCTCAAACCACACTGGCACTTGGCTCATGGAAGACTCCGAAGGCTGTAAGAGAGTTGTAAGAGAAATGATGCGACACAGAATCGCGACGATTCGGCAATTCCGCGAATTCAGCGACGTGTATTGCAAGGGCCCGACTTCAGTCGTGCCCGTGCGCCACTCATCGGAGGTTCGGTTTCAGCGGCTGTCACTGGAGTAGCCACCGCAAGTAACGTCAGGCAGGGCTGCCCGCGGGTTCGCCCTCGAAGTCGCGGGCCAGTGCCGGCATCACCATCCAGCACGCGCAGCGGGACTTCGGGTCAAGAGGATGCGGCTCACGACCACTACCCACACGACCCCGATGATGGGCGAGACGAACCGCGAATAGGCGCCGTCCGGTGACCAGAATCCATCTCTCAGCCACGTGGTGCCGCCCAGCAAGACGAGCACGACGGCTGCGACGCCGGCCCCGAAGAGCGCGTTCGAGATCAGCCGGGCCCGCCAGAGCCCGAAGGCTCCGGACATGATCAGCATCGCCCGCGGGAACGAAGTCAAGACGACGCCAGCCCACGCTAAGTCGTTCAGTCCCGATGTGAGCGTCTGATTTCCCGAGCCCGCGATCGAGTACGCGAGGGCTGCGACCACCGTGATGAGCAGCAGGAAAAGCACTCCCACCGCTGCGCTGGAAGCGGTCGCCGCCGCGCCCCAGCCGTCTTGCCCGGCATCCGCCAGAGTGGTCCGGAGAGCCGCCGCGAACCACATCAGGTTGAGAATCGCGAGCCCAGAGAACACCGCGGCGATCAGGATCCGCGTGCGCTCGCCGTCGTAGAACACGACGAGTGCGTCGGGCGACGCGCCAACCTGCGGCTGATGGCCGTAGACGAGGTACGCGAGGATGAAGAAGAAAATGGATTGGATGCCGCCCGTACGCCACAAACGTTCCCAGAACGCAGGGGTGGTGTACACGCTGATGGATGCGCTCATGAGTATCTCCTCGAACTAAAGGTGAATTCGGGCCGAGTTTAAACCATGCGGTAGCGCGCTATTGTTTGGCCGATTGGGGTGAAATCTTAGGTCGGGAGCCAGGGCAAGTCAAGAAGAGCGGACCCTTTAGGGAAGTGCCGATCAATCTATTGTGCGCAACATCGCCATTGCGCTCTTGAGCCGCGATAGCCGCGATATTGGCAGTTGCAGTGATCTTCGGTTGACCATCGACTGCCCGTGGCATAACATACACCGGCCTTCCCGGACATTCTTTCCATGTAGTCCATTCGAGCGTGTCCGGCTGGGCGCAGCGTTCGAGACCACAGCAAATGAGGAGAGAATGACAATGCGTAACTGCGTGCTTGTAGTCTGCTTGTTGTCTTTGTGCGTCACCCTCTCGGCGGCACAAGGAAAGATTTCGTCGCAATGGAAGTGCGATAAGGCTTCCGAGCAGCACAGTATCGCCGTCCCGGACGGTGAGGGTCACAACTATGGCGTTGCTCAAGGCAAGTGCACATCCGAAAAGGGCAGCATGGGCGATGCGAAAGAGCAAGAGGGGACGTATACCGAATTTGACGACATGACTAGCAGCGCGAACCAAAACCATGGCGTGTTTGTAGTCACCCTGGCCGGCGGCGACAAGGTCTTTTACAGATATCACGGAACCCAATCGTCGAAAGACGGCAAAATAGAAAGCGGCACCAACAAGTGGACCCTTGCAGGCGGTACTGGCAAGTACAAGGCCGTCAAGGGTGAAGGGGGCTGCAAAGGCAGCGGCAATGCGGACGGTACTTCCACCTGGAATTGCGAGGGTAGTTACACTGGGGAGAAATAGCGTAGGATCCTGTGCGTTTTGAGCCGCTCTCTTTCAGAGCGGCTTTTTTATTGTGACCGGGGTGCTCGTCTTCCCGACACAACGCACGTTAGCGTTTGATAAAAGTCTGACGTCTGCGTCTACGCTGGAGCAGGCCGCTCCCCGCCTTTGGCGCGTCCCGGTTGAAGGTCCGGCTTGATCACCTGCTGTACCCCATCATCGCCCTTGGGAGGAGGTGTCAGCTTGGGCAGTTCCTTGCCGTCTATGATCATCTTGATCTCGTTGGCGTCAAGCACTTCACGCTCGATCAGAGCATTGGCAATCTTCACCAGCAGATCCTGGTTTTGCGACAACACCTGCTTGGCCGTGTTGTAGCCCTGGCCTACCAGCCGCCGCACTTCTTCATCGATCTTTACCGCGGTAGCCTCGCTGTAATCGCGGTGCTGCGCGATTTCGCGTCCCAGGAAGATCTGCTCTTCTTTCTTGCCGAAGGTCAGCGGACCCAGATCGCTCATGCCCCACTCGCAGACCATCTTGCGCGCCAGTTCGGTGGCCCGCTCAATGTCGTTGCCGGCGCCGGTGCTCATCTGGCTCAAAAAGATTTCCTCTGCCAGCCGCCCGCCCATCAGAATGGCTATCTCAGTTTCCAGATAATTTCTGTAGTAGTTGTGCCGGTCGTCGATGGGCAATTGCATGGTGACGCCCAGCGCCATCCCGCGAGGAATAATCGTGACTTTGTGAAGCGGATCAGAATACGGCAGCTTTGCCGCTACCAGGGCGTGCCCGGCTTCATGGAAGGCGGTGTTCTTCTTCTCTTCATCTGTGAGCAGCAGCGACTTGCGCTCGACGCCCATCAGGACTTTGTCCTTCGCCAGCTCAAAGTCGTACATCAGTACAGCTTTGCGGTTCTGTCGCGCCGCCGCCAGCGCCGCTTCGTTTACCATGTTGGCAAGGTCGGCCCCCGAGAATCCTGGCGTGCCACGAGCCAAAACGGAAAGGTCGACGTCGTCCGCCAATGGAATCTTGCGCGTGTGTACCCGCAGAATCTCTTCGCGGCCACGAACATCAGGGCGGCTTACCACTACCCGGCGGTCAAATCTGCCCGGACGAAGCAAGGCAGGATCGAGTACGTCCGGCCGATTGGTTGCGGCCATCAAAATAACGCCTTCGTTCGATTCAAACCCATCCATCTCTACCAGCAGCTGGTTCAGGGTTTGCTCACGCTCGTCATGACCGCCGCCCAGGCCCGCGCCACGGTGGCGCCCGACCGCATCAATTTCATCGATAAAGATAATGCAGGGAGCATTTTTCTTGCCCTGCTCAAAGAGATCACGCACCCGGCTGGCGCCGACGCCAACAAACATCTCTACAAAGTCGGAACCGGAAATCGAGAAAAACGGGACGTTGGCTTCTCCTGCAACCGCCCTGGCTAACAAAGTCTTACCCGTTCCCGGAGGGCCAACCAGCAAAACGCCCTTCGGAATCCGGCCGCCCAACTTCTGGAACTTCTGCGCCTCTCTCAGGAACTCGATAATCTCTTTCAGCTCTTCCTTGGCTTCATCGACCCCGGCCACGTCCTTGAACGTGACCTTTTTCTGCTGCATTGAAAGTAGCCGCGCCCGGCTCTTGCCGAACGACAAGGCCTTATTACCGCCGGTCTGCATCTGCCGGATCATGAAAAACCACAGGGCGGCCAGAAGCGCCAAAGGCGCAAGATTGATCAGCCAGGTCCAGCTCCCGCTGTTGATGTCCCGGATATTAATGTTCACGCCTTTATCACGCAGCGTCTTGATCATGTCGGGATAATTCGCAGGAGCAGTGAGCTGAAAGCCCGAATCATTGCGGTATTTGCCCCGAACTTCTTGACCCGTGATGGTCACTTCCTTAACATTCCCCTGGTCTACATCGTTAAGGAATTGCGTGAGGTTGGTCGGCTTCTCCTTTTGGCCGGAGTTGCTGGCCCGCACCACCTCCCAGAGAAGGAAGGCGGAAAGCACGATTACCAACCAGAAAACAATGGTTTTAACTGTCGAATTCACTGAGGGCTCCTGATAAAACCGCGTCTCGCTGCTCCCGACGCGAATATGAAACTATGCCAAGGACTTAGATGCCAGCCGCCGAGTTTGGATGGACGAATTACCCTTCCGCCATTTTAACCGTTCTTACAGAAAAAAGGCGGGAGTTCTTGCGATGACTTAAGTCACCAAGGCACTTTAGCTTGCGCCCGCAAGATAAGGCAGATTGCGACTGGTCTGGTCTGGCGCCCCTAAGCCATAACCAACAAGGAACGCCTCATCCACCAAAAATCCGAAATAATCTGGCTGCAGGGGGACCCTGCGGGCTGACTGCCGGTCCAATAATGTGGCAAGTTTGACCGAGGCCGCCCCCCGTAATCGCAGGTCGTTCATCAGAAATTCGCTGGTGACGCCGGAATGTACCAGGCCCTCAACCAGCAGGATGTGCTGGCCGCGAATGTCTGGCTCGTGGCTGAAAAAGATCTCCAACATCTCTCTCGGTCCTTTTTCGTCCTGGGTGGAATACTTGGGCTTAATAAACTGGCAAATCACTGGAACCTCGATGGCCCGCACCAGGTCGGTCATGAACATGAAGCCGTTTTCCAGCAGCGCCAGGGCGTGGATGGTCTGCCCCCGGTAGTCATCCGTAATCTGCCGTCCCATTTCCCGTACCCGCTTATGGATTTGTTCAGCCGAGATTACGGTGCGCAAATGTTCCACTTTAAGCGTCTCAGTCATCCTCTGCCGTTTCCTTAAATCGCGAAAGCTCCCGGATTAGAATCACTTCCCGGGTTGCGTCTACCGGTTGTAGCCGGGTGGGAGTTGTAAACCCGCGCAGCCAGACTATATCGGCTCCGCTTACCACCACCGGCCAGAGCTTTCGCCTCGATCCTGTGAGGTGATGTGTCTGTAACAATTCCTTGATCTTCTTGGGCGCCTTGCTGTGGGCGGGCCAGAATCGATCCCCCGCGCGCCAGTTGCGAACAAGCAGTTTTTTTGCCAGCAACCGTCGATCCAGCAGATGGTCGCGATTATAACCCGGCTCACCAGGCAGCGCCTCGAAGCAAGTGTTCAGCTCCGGAACTTCAACCCGTCCCGGAACTGGAAGAAAGTATTCGTAGTCGCAATTCTCCTCCATCCCGCCCCGCTCAAACTGCAACTGGCTCCCGTTTCGCGACACCACCCGCCCCTGCGGCAATGCTGCCGATTTCGA
>CATPBY010000374.1 GCA_955652845.1 uncultured Terriglobales bacterium
CAATACGACGAAGCGCTATTTCGACATGGCGGCGCGAGGAGACGCCGTTTCCATGCGCCAGAATGCGATTCCCAGCCTGGCGGGAAACTTTTCCGGCATAGAGACAGCAGTCAAGGACAACCAATCGAATTTATCGGGAGCGCATGCAGTTCCGCGTTCTCCGTTTTTACTGAAGGCGGATGGAACAGCCCCGATTGAGCGCGCCGAATTCCTTTGTGGCGTCTTCAACAAAACCGGACAGACTTCGGAAAGCGCGGTTTTCGTGATTCCCAACCTGCCGCCGGGAAACTACGCAGTAGTAATTCTGGATGTCGCGGGGTCGAAGGGACCGTACACTTTGGCATTTGTCCTGCAGCAGCAGGGAACCGACTGGAAGCTGGGTGGCTTTTATGCCAAGCCCTCGCAGATCGGGCCTCATGATGGCAACTGGTTTGCAGAACAGGCGCGAAGTTTCAAAGCAAAAGGCAAACTGCACGATGCCTGGTTTTATTATCTGGAAGCGCGCGAGCTGTTAGCTCCCGTGCCCTTCATGAGCACGCTTGCCACCGACAAACTATACGACGAAATGCAACGGGCGAAGCCGGCCGATCTCGCCCCTGGGGATTTAATGGCAGGTTCCAAAACGTACAAGCTGACTGAACTTTATCCCACAGCCATAGACAAAGATCTTGATTTGGTCGTGAAATATCAGTCCGCCGATGTTTCTAACACGGCTCAGGCGTTTCAGGACAACACTGCCGTGATGAAAGCCCTGGTATCGAAGTACCCCGAATTGCGCGACGCTTTCGATGGAATAGTGGCCCGCGCGGTTGAGCCCTCAGGACGGGACTATGGCTCGCTGTTAGCGATGAAGAATATTAAATAGCGCCACCCGCAGCGCGTTCTGCGCGTTTATTGTTCAAACGTACATTCTTTCGGATCTTTGTCTTCCCGCAAGCCCAGAAAAACCGGTGCCCGTAACTTCTGGCCGCCTTCCGGAGTCTCATGAGTCCACTCCGAGAACTTGATTTCAGCCACCAGTTCAGGCTTTATCCAGTGCGCCTTTCGCAATGCGTCTACCTCGCCATGGAAGGGATTTTGTTTACTCTCGATTTTTTTGAGCGACTGCCATACCGCAGCCAGGGTCTTATGATCGAAACCTGTGCCCGCCTGCCCGACATGAATCAGCCGGCCTTTCTGATCGTATAGCCCAAGCACCAGCGAACCGAAGTATTGGCGGCTGCCTTCGGGCAGGGTGTAGCCTCCGATTACGCAATCCAGGGTTTTCGTGATCTTGATCTTGAGCCATTCGCGAGTGCGGCGCTCCTCGTAGCAGCTTGCGCGCTTTTTCGCGAGAATGCCTTCCAGACCTTTTTGTTTCGCGGCTTCGAATAGTTTCATGCCTTCGGAAAAGTGGTCGGAGTAGCGAACGATGTTACTGGTTGTGATGATCCCGGCTAGAACCTTCTTGCGCTGTTCGAGGGTAACGCGGCGCAAGTCGTATCCGTTGAGATACAGCAAATCGAAAACGTAATAAATCACCGGAACATCGATTCGCGCGCCCACCCGCCGGCCGCCGCTGCGGATGCCGGTGCGTTGCTGCATCAGACTGAAAGATGCCCGTCCTTCATCGTCGAGGGCAACGACTTCACCGTCCAGTATTGCGGTTTTAGCGTTGACGAATTTCGGCAGATCGAGCAACTCGCGATATTGAGCCGTCAGATCGTTCTGATTGCGGGAGACCAGGCGGACTTTGCCATCCGTGATAAATGAGACTCCGCGGTAACCGTCCCACTTGATCTCGAACAACCATTCGGGATCATCGAACGGCTTTTCGACCGATGTGGCCAGCATAGGATAGATCGCGCCAGGCATCGCCTTTCTGGCGGCCCCGTCGAGAGAGTCCACAGCCAAAATGGCCTTGGAAGATGTTTTTCTTCCGTTCGTGGCGGTGGTCGAGCGTCGTTGGCTGTTGTAGGCGCGAGCGTCCTCGCTCGTGCTGGCGTTAGCACGGGCGGTGACGCCGGCCCCTATCTTGGAACTGTTTCCTTTTGGATTTAGTTTTTTTTTCTTCTCCGCTTTTGCAATCGCCTCTGCCAGCCAGGGTGCCTTTACTTTGCCGCGCGAAGCCGGCCGGCTGCTCTCCCATTTGGCCGACTTCTGGTCCCCACCGATTTGCGCCATGGTACGGCCGCTTAGAGCGGAGGTATCGTATTTTTCGATGTCATAGCCCGGAATCACCGCGTCGTCCTGCTTCTTGATCAGCAGCCATTCTGTCCCTTTGCTTCCAGGGCGGCGCGAGCGGATGTGGATCAATGCGAAATCACCGTTCAGCCGCTTGCCATGAAGGCGGATCTTGAAATCTCCCTTCTTCAGCATGGCCGCGGCTTCGGCATCAGTGCCGGGAACGAATTTGCCCTTCACCGGTTCCGGCGACAGCGGCTCCCAGGTCCCAACGTCCCACACCATCACCGTTCCAGCGCCGTAGTTACCCTCTGGAATCGTGCCTTCAAAGTCGAAGTAAGAGACCGGATGATCTTCCACCTGCATCGCGAGCCGCTTGTCGGCTGGATCAAGCGACGGTCCTTTCGGGACAGCCCACGATTTGAGCACTCCTTCCATCTCCAGACGGAAGTCATAGTGCAGTCGCGTGGCTCGGTGCCGCTGTACCACAAAGCGGTGACGGGATCGCCGCTCCAGTTTGGGTGGAGGCTCCGGGGTGGCCTCGAAGCGGCGTTTGCGTTTGTACTCTTCTAATGACACGTTTCTATTTAATCACGAAGGGACAAAGCAACACGAGGAATGGGTGGCGGCTCAATTTAAATTCTCAGCTAAGTGTCCAAATGCGTCATCTCGAAATCCGGCGCAGTTCAGCCGGGCGAGGGATCTTGCGTGGAGCGCCACACGCGCTGTGCCGCTGCGTGGAGATCCCTTGGATGTCGCTCAGGACACACGCTTGGCTCCGCCTGAAAAATGGCTGCACTCAGGAGGGCGGTAATCGTTAGTCAGGAACCAAGTCAGGAGAACCCCGGCACGCCTGGGATGCCAGCGTGCCAGGGTGCGAGCCTCAGGCCGCCTTTCCGGCCGCGATACGATGAGAGGTCGAAGTGTCGACGCTGAAGGTGTCGATGGTCGGTTCTTTCTTGAGTAGCGGTTTAAGCTTTTCGACGATGCGACTGTAGTTCTCGCGATGGTAGCGCTCCGCATCTTCCTTGTTCTTCCAGAAACTCACGGAGAGGAAACGCTCCGGGTCCTTTTCAGAGATCAAGCTGACAAGATCGACGAAGCCCGGCTGCTTCTGAAGGATAGGCAGTATTTCGCTGCGAAGCGTGTTGTTGAACTCTTCCCTTTTTTCCGGTTTTGCTTGGCATTCGACAATGCGTGTAAACATGAGAGTGAACTCCTTTCGCATTTTTTGTAAAAGGGCCGGCCCGCCGCCACAATCTCTCTGACGTAATCCGATACGGCGGGGAGGGTTAGTTGCAATTCGGTCTGTTAGTTTGAGCGCTGAGACTACGATTATAGTGCGGTTCCGGAGGCCAATTTTGCACAATATGTCTTTCGTGTAATCCTTCGTAACGTGTTACCAACATGAGACTTAGGTGCCGATGGATCAATCCTTCGGCCTGCCACAATTATGAAACGCGAGTATCCCGAATTTCCCCTTGTCGGTGTGGGCGCCGTCATCATCAGCCGGGGCCGTGTCTTGCTGGTGAAACGCGGCCACGCCCCCTTTATCGGCGAATGGTCGATCCCGGGAGGCTTGCTCGAAGTCGGAGAAACTATACGCCAGGCTGCTGTGCGTGAAGTGCAGGAGGAAACCGGCCTTTCGGTTAATCCAGTTGAGTTGCTGGGTGTATACGATCGTCTGATGCCTGATGAACACGGGCGTACGCTCTACCACTATGTGCTGATTGATTTTTTGTGCCGTCTGGTAAGCGGGGAAGCCCAGGCCGCCGCCGACGCAGACGACGTGCGATGGTTTACCCGGGAAGAGATGGAAAGACTTGCGCTGCCCAAAGACACAGCCCAAGTAATCCGGCTGGGCTTCGAGAATGCGGAGCACCCCTAAAATTAGAACGGCCCGCGCTTTTTACGGCGCGGGCCGCCCGGTGGACTGCTTGGGATTGACCAAGAGGTGGTCACTCTATGTGGCCCCTTCGGTAAACTCCGGGTTCCCGGTGCAACCTGCGCCGGGCGGATCAACCCTAAATCACCGGTAGTCGTGCGATGGTTCTTAGAGCGACCGCTCTAAGTCTCAGCCACCTCACCTGGTCTAGTACTCCCACTACATTCAGAACTTGTCATTCGACCACCTCCTTTCCGGTGTAATTGCACATTAGTACGAAACGCACGGCGTCGTCAACTGGCACGAAAGTGGCTGGTCCAGACCCTCCGCTCTGAGAACGACATTTATGAAAGCACGCGGCGAAAGCCGAATAATGCATCCGCGGGTCATGTCCCACGGGAATCTACTGCCGGTACTCCCAGCTTTCTACACTTGAAGTCTCCCCAAAGTAACTGATGTCACGTAGGTATACGTGATCTATCCCTTCCAGCGGTAGGCGTCGGATTGCGGCAAGCCAATATGGGCCAGTACGCGGTAAGCGAATTCGCGCGCCATGGCATCCAAGCTCGTCGGCCGGAAGTAGAAGGCCGGGATGAGGGGAAAGATCGTAGCGCCGGCGTCGGCGGCCCGGTACATGTTTCGAATATGGATTTTATTGAGGGGCGTTTCGCGGACGCAAAGCAGGAGCGGTCGTTTTTCTTTGAGGCAGACATCGGCAGCTCGCTCAATGAGCTGCGCGGCAATGCCGTTGGCGATGCGGGCCAGAGTTCCCATGCTGCAGGGCATGACCACCATGGCGTCCGTGGGATAAGAGCCGCTGGCAATGTTGGCTCCGATATCGGCATTCGCCTGCTGATGAATTTTGGCAGCGGCCTTCGTCGAATCCCGGCCGAGGATCTGTCGGACAAGATTGCTGCGGCCGCGCAGGCCGAGCTCCTCGGCGATAACGCGCAGAGCGCTGTCAGAGGCGATGAAATTAACGGTTTCGACGCGCCGGTCGCGTTCGACCGCCTGCAGAAAATGGCGGAGGAATAAGACTCCGCTGGCGCCGGTTGCGCCTACTGTGAGGTTCTGCGGAGGGTGATTGGGCAATTCAAGCTCCTGGAGCAGAGGACAGAGCTCTGAGCATAGGGATGCCCGCGAGGCGAAGTCAAGGATTCGTCGCTAAACGCCGGGGCATGGAGACATTGCGCCGGCAAACGAATAACGACGAACCATCAACGATCAACGACAGAAATTATGGCCACCACCACCAGCTTGCGTTTGCGGCGAACTGAAGCGCAGCTCCATGCGCTGGCCGGTGTGGAACGTGAAATCCGCGTCAGTGAGCCCAATGGCCGCCGCAAGTATCTTCAGGATTTTAGCCGGGCCTTCCGCTCCTACGATTCTGTCATCAATCTTCTCGAACTGAAGCGCATGGTCAACGCGGCTGACATTGTTCTGATAGCTGACTATCATGCGCTGCCTGCGGCGCAGCACTTTGCCGCCAGTTTATTCGAAGAACGGGCGCAACCCGGAGATCGCCCTGTCGTCCTGGGAATAGAAACTATCTTTTCCCGCGATCAGCACATTCTCGAGGAATGGTGGCGCCGGGAAATTGACGAAGAAGAGCTCCGCCAGCGCATTCGCTTTGACCTGGAGTGGGGCTATGACTGGGAGCCCTTCTACGCGCTGCTGGTGACGGCGCGCGAACATGCCGAGGCGATCTATGGCTTGGACTGCATGCCGCGCGAGGATCTGCGGAAAATCGGAGCGCGCGACCGGCATGCGGCACACAAGCTCGCGGAGATTCGCCAACGCCATCCTGATGCTGTCATCATGGTTCTATTCGGCGAATCGCACCTCGCGCCCGGGCATCTGCCGCGGCTGCTGCAGGAATCGTTGCCCGCTGAGCGCAAGCTCACGGTATTGCAAAATGTGGATGCGCTGTACTGGCATGCGGCCGGAGAGAAGCAGGAACATGTGCAGGCTGTCCGGGTGAGCGATGATGTGGTGTGCGCGTTCAATTCAACCCCGGTGGAGAAATACGAGAACTACCGGCTGCATCTCAGCCGCTGGGGGCGCACTGAGGAAGAAGGACCGGATCACACTCCCACGATTTACAACTTGATTGATAGCCTGCTGCGATTTTTGGACATCAATCGTTATTCCTCTCACAACGGCACCCAACCTAAA
>CATPBY010000375.1 GCA_955652845.1 uncultured Terriglobales bacterium
AGTGATTTCCAAATCGGTGCTGACACCGTGATCGAGCCGTTCGTGCAGATTTTGGGCAATTCCCGCGTGGGCAATGATGCCCGCATTCGTTCCTACAGTGTCATCCGGAATTCCGAGATTGGAGACGGCGTGACCATTCTGCCTGGTTGCGTAATCACTGACTCGCGGGTAATGGCTCGTGCAATCCTCGGTCCATACTCACACCTCCGCCCCGGCAGCGAGATTGGGGAAGGCGCGCATCTGGGAAATTTTGTGGAGACCAAGAAGATCCGTCTGGGTAAAGGCTCTAAGGCCAATCATCTGACGTACCTCGGGGATGCTGAAATCGGCGAAGGGGTGAACATTGGCGCTGGCACCATCACCTGCAACTACGACGGAGTGAAGAAGTACACCACGGTTATCGAAGACGGCGTTTTCGTGGGCAGCGACTCTACCCTTGTGGCGCCGGTGCGGGTGGGGAAAGGCGCGTATGTGGCCGCCGCGACCTGCGTTACAGACGACGTCCCAGCCGGCGCGCTAGCCGTGGGGCGGGCACGGCAGATTGTCAAGGAAGGCTGGGCAAAGCAGAAACGAGAATCGCGGAAGGGGAGCTAGCTTCTGAACGCTTTAACCGCAAAGAATGCAAAGAGTCCCTATTTTGTTGCAATCTTTGCGGTTTTTCTTTGCGGCCTTTGTGGTTAAAAGCTCTCCTTAACTTCACTTCTTATTTTGATACCGCCGCGAACAAATCAGAATGCATCAACGACTGGAACTGCTTGTCGTCGGCCTTAAAGTGCATCTGCAGGTCGGAACTTTCCGAGTTTACCGTCATGTTGTCCAGCGCGATCTTTTCCGCCGGCGTGGCATTCAGCCTTTTGTACAGTACTCCGGCTTTTACCAGGGACGAAAGTGTGGCGGCGGTCACCGAGTCTGAGGTGACGACGTCGAGGTCGAAATTCACTCCGTTTTGAAAATTCATCGCGTAACGCGAACCCACCACTCGCTTCTTAATGGTGTCAAAATCGGCGAGTTTGCCAGCATCGCCCAGGGCCGAGAGCAGCATGTTTTGTGTTCCCTGCTGGTCGAGCACGCTCCAGACCGTTCCGGAATCCACCGATCCCATCATGTCCGCAATCTGATTGTTGGAATCTAGCGCGGGAGTATAGCCGTCACGGGCGTCCAGCGCGCCTCGCAGAGCACTGCTGTCGCCGAACAGCAGAGTGTCTTCGTCCAGAAATGTCATCTGCATCCCGCCCGACATTGGATAGACACTCGTCTCGTGGTATTTCACCGGCTTGATCTTATTAAGCTGGATTTTCTTCAAGACCACCTTCATTGAGTACGAACCCT
Source organism: uncultured Terriglobales bacterium (assembly GCA_955652845.1). GTDB lineage: Bacteria > Acidobacteriota > Terriglobia > Terriglobales > Acidobacteriaceae > JABCYV01. The sequence goes on from CATPBY010000375.1 coordinate 1,330, forward strand.
GCGCCACGCCCACCACTTTTACCCCCTGCTTGCCATTGCGATATGAGGCGAAAGTCAGCTGTTCGACATCCTTCTCGGGATCGATTCCCACTCCCTTGAGAGCTACCTCGAATTCTTTAAGACTTGGGGGCAGGACCTGGTCTTTCAATGCCATGGCAGTATCGGAATTCTTCAGCGTACGATAGTCCACCGAGATGATCTGCTGCACTTCGGAGGGAATCACGGTACGCGCCGAGCTTCCCAGAGGCATGGCCCAAAGCGATGCGCTCAGCAACACCAGAACACCGACACTACCTTTAAAAGTTGTCATAATTCCTCGAATGTATGTCTGGTTAGATGCAGGCATACCGTGTCTGATTGACTCGCTGTCGGTAATTGTAAGCCAATCTTTGATTTACGGGATGGAACGAAAGTGTAAAGAGAATGTAATCTGGAATCGGCGCGGCTTTGTGTTTTAAGCCCTGATGGCCTCTGCCCTTTTGCGTGTTTGGGCCGCAAACGCTTCATCTTTCAGGGATTCGAGATTAATTTCTACATTCGCGAGGGCGCCTTCAACCGCTGCCCGGGCCAGCGCCACCGCCGTCGTCAAATCGGATTTCATATTGGGATTCGTAATCGGCTTCAGCCTCTCGGCAATGTCGGCAACCTCTCTCGCCTCCTCGGCCACGCTCAGCGGCACATTGGTAGCTTGTTTCAATGCCTGATGAATCAGGCCGTCTCCATTTGCCGCAGTCTTGGCTTGTTTATACGCATTCATGACGGCGTTATACGATGCCGCATCCGCCTCGATGGCAGCTTTCAAATCTTCCCGAATCTGGGCCAGCCGGGTAATGTTCTCGCCCAATTCCCGCTGGTATGGAAGATATGCCTTCTTGCCCTGCGACATTGAGGCCACCATGTTTGCCAATCCCGCTGCCATGGCCCCGCTGGCCGCCGCGGCGCTGCCACCGCCCGGGGTAGCCGTAGGCGTGGCTAGTTGCTCGATAAACGGCTCCACCCCTGCCCGGAGCCCTCCCACCGCCATTCTTCCGCCCACTACGGCAGCGAGGCGATTTTCGACAATTAAAGAGGAATCGAAATTCTCTACTTGCAGGAACCATTCGGCCGCTGCTTCCAGCGCTTTCTTGGGAATTAGGCCTATGATCTCACTGCTCAGGGGTGCCACGCCATATCTGGCCGCCTCACGCTTAACAAGTTCAAACACCCGATGGATGGGCGTCTGCTCATAGTCCGTCAAGTTCATGGAAACCTGGGCCTGCCCTCGTACCAAAAATCCCGCGCCTTTGACAAAACGCATTCCGCCACTGGAAAACCTCACAGCCTTGGCAATTTTCTTGGCGATCTCTACATCTGCCGTATTGAGAAACACGTTAAAGGCAATGAGGAATTTTCTCGCGCCCACCACCGTCGCTCCCGCCGTCGCATGCAAACGGGACTCGCCAAAGTCCGGTTTTCGCGCCGGGCTTGTGGCAATTTCGGCTCGGATGCCTTCAAACTGGCCGCGACGAATGTTTTCCAGATTCGTCCGCTCGGGCGAGCTGGCTGCCGCTTCATAGAGGTAAACCGGAATCTGATAACGCTTCCATATCTGCTCGCCGACGTGCCGAGCCATGGCGACACAATCTTCCAGGGTGACCCCATCAATCGGTATAAAGGGCACGACGTCAGCCGCGCCCATCCGCGGATGCGCCCCTTGATGCTGATTGAGATCAATCAATTCAGCCGCTTTACCGACGCCCCGGATGGCCGCTTCCTGGATCGGTTCCCGCGCGCCGGCGAGGGTGATTACGCAACGATTGTGATCGCCATCCATCTCACGATCGAGCAGGTACACGCCGTCCATCTTCATGGCCTCGACGATGGCGTCTACTTTCGCTTTATCGCGGCCTTCCGAAAAATTAGGGACGCACTCTACGAGTGTTGCCATAGGCGAGAAGAATATCCGGACGATGATGAGGCCGCAACTAGCGGGGTTGCTTCCCTGGCGGGATCAGCGCTTGCGGCCGGCTGGATGACTGAAAAACTTGCC
>CATPBY010000376.1 GCA_955652845.1 uncultured Terriglobales bacterium
CTCCACCCGTGGCTGAGAATTCGCAAAGAGCGGCTCATCCTCAGGAAAAGTGCCGGCGAGGGTGGATGCGGCCGCCGCCGCCCTGGTCTCGGTTGAACCGCTGGGCGGGGTCGCCTGCGGCGCAGACTGGGCCTGCGAAAACTTGCGATACTTGGAGATGGATTCTCCCGGCAAAATCATCGGCTGATAGCCCGGTGGCGGACCGTACTCTGCGCGATCAGGGCGTCCCGTGTTTCGCTCGGGCCGGTCATGACGTTCCGATCGTTCCATTCGCTCTGGGCGTTCCGGTCGATCGTTGCGCAGCGGCTCTCGCGTTGTCTCCCCGGCTGGACGAGCGAACTTTGATTCCGGAAAGCGCTCCCCGCGTCTGCCCCGGCGCCGGCGACGGCCGCGAATCCCAGCGCGATCATCGCGGGATTCAGTGTTGGAAGCCGTCTCGCCGGCTCTAAATTCGCTGGCGGCGAATCGTTCAACGCTTTCCGCCTGACGCGCATAGGCTTCGTCAGCGTGAGTATTCGGTTCCGGTGCGCTCAGAGTTTGAGCTTCGGATAACGCGGCCGGAGACTCCGTTCTAAACTGCGGTTCATAGCTCTGCGAAGACTGAGGCGGACGATTGGTGGGAACATCTTCGATCTCTTCCGAATCCTCCAACTCCATGAAGTCGGAAACGTACAGAAAGGCGTCGCGCTCCAGGCCAATGTCGACAAACGCCGATTGCATTCCGGGAAGGACCCTGGTCACGCGCCCTTTATAGATGGAGCCTGCCAGGGTGTATTCGTTTTCGCGCTCGAGGTAGATTTCAGCGAGCAGATCGTCTTCGACCATTCCCACTTTGGTTTCGTGGGGTGTGGAAGACACAAAAAGTTCTTTGGTCATGCTAACTCCGGTCCCCGGCCAATCAAGCGGCCGTAGGGTTCACCGGGAGGGAAGATAGAAGACGGCGGGGAGGATGGAGCGCTGCGACGGCCGGCCCAGACAGGGCACAGCCCGGGCCTCGGAGGTTTCTCCGCGGCCGAATCCGTTGCATAAGCGTGGGAATCTTTCGCACTTATTGCATCAGCGTTTCGCCAGGTTTGTGACCGCTCTCTCGAGATCTCTCCAGATCAGAGGGGGCCGTTACCGGCCTGGCGACGCTTTAGCTTCAATCCTGCCCGGCTTCGAACCGCTTCCAGCCGGTGAGTGCCCTCTTTACGCGAGGGCGATCGTAATCTTTTTTCAAGCCGCGCATGGCTTGCGCGGAAAACTCACCCTGCCTTCTTCCTCCCGCTTCAGTTCACGAAACGGCGCATCCTGACATTCATTACGATGCCCAGCGCCAGAAACATAAACAGGACGGAAGACCCGCCATAACTCATCAGCGGCAGGGGTATTCCGGTGACCGGCATAAAACCGACCACCATGCCGACATTGACCAGGATGTGAAAGCTAAGCACAGCCACCACGCCCATCACCACGAATGTGCCGGCGCGGTCGGGCGCCGTTTGGGCATTCTGGGTCAATCGCATCAGCACTATAAAGTATAGCAGCATTACGCCTAACGCGCCCACAAATCCGTGTTCTTCGGCGAAGGCGGCGAAGATAAAATCGGTTTGCGGCACCGGCAGAAACGACAAATGGGTCTGCGAGCCCTCCGAACTTCCCCAGATTCCGCCGGAACCGACCGCGATCAGGGACTGGTTGACCTGGTAACCCTTACCCTGACTGTCGGCGTCCGGATGCATGAAACTGGTCAGACGATCGCGCTGGTAAGGCTTCAACGAGTGCCAGGCCAGCGGCATCAGCAATGCCGCCGCTAGAATCACAACCAGCGCCTGTTTGAGCCGAACTCCTCCCAGGAACATGCCCATGATGGCAATCGGCAAGTAGGTCAGAGCCGTCCCCAGATCTGGCTGCGCCAGGACCATGAGCATGGGCACACCAACCATGGCTCCGGCTTTCAGAAAGTCCGGCCAGGAAAGCTCCCTCTGATGCAGGTTGGCGAGATACTTTGCCATGGCGAGGATCAGAATCAGCTTTACCCACTCTGAGGGCTGGAAGTGTCCTCCGCCAGGCATTTTGACCCAGCGCCTTGCCCCAAGATATTTCTGTCCAAAGATCAGCACGACCATCAGCGAAGTGACGGCGGCGAGATATATCCAGTGCACCCGGTCGAGCAGGAGCTGATAATTGACCAGACTCACCAGAAACATGCCGGCGATGCCGCCCATGATCCAGTAAATCTGCTTGATGTGCGCGCCGGCAAATTTGGTGTGCATGGTCGCGCTGCGGATCTCCATCACACCCAAGCCGCAGATCAGCAGGACGAAGATCAGCAACAGCCAGTCGAAATCGCGGAATGAAATATATCTGGACATCAGTCGTTGGTCGTTAGTAGTTGGTCGTTGGTCACTCTACTCCCGGCGCCCCCGTCGCAAGCGGCAGTCTCTTCGCGGATACGGGCAAAAGGAAGTGCCCACTGTGGAGAGCTCCCTGCTGATCTGCGTCTGGCGAATTCCATAAGGCGCCCACTTCAACTGGACTGGCAGACTGCGCCAGCTTGCTGGGTTGACGCCGCTGCTTCTCCACGTAAGCCTTAATCACCTGGGCTGCGGTTCGGGCAGCCAGATATCCGTGCTCGCCTTCCTCCAGCAGCACGCACACCACAATCTCGGGGTTGCGCCGCGGTTCTACTCCTGCAAACCAGCCATTGTCTTTGAATTTCGATTTTCCGGCCGCGCCCATTTTTGCCTTCAGCAGGTTGCTGATCGTCTGAGCGCTGCCGGTTTTTCCAGCGAAATCGATCCCTTGCAGATGCGAAAGCGCGGCCGTTCCCCCCGGATTTACCACGTCCGCCATGGCGTCCGTAATGATTTCCCAATTTTGGGGATCGATCGGAATTTTCACCTCGTCCGGCTGGTCAGCCGCGGGAATTACATGCGGCGGCATTTCATTGGGAAACGCCACATGGGGTTTCACCAGCCGGCCACCGCTGGCAATCGCCCCGATGGCGCGCGCCATCTGGATGGGCGTGGCGGCCACCGCGCCCTGGCCGATGCCAACCGAGATGGTTTCGCCGGCGTACCATTTCTGCTTGTAGTTACGGATTTTCCATTCTTCAGAAGGCATCACGCCGGTAACTTCCTGCGGCAGGTCAATACCCGTCCTCTGGCCCAGGCCGAACATGGTGGCGTACTTTGCGATGCGCTCAATCCCCAACTTTTCGGCCAGGGTGTAGAAGAACACGTCACAGGACTGGTAAATCGCTTTGGTAATGCCTACCACACCGTGTACGCGATGCTCAGCCACCACCCAGCATTTGAAGTAGCGTCCATAAAAGCTCGCGCCTCCATTGCAGGTTACATGCATGTCCTGCGCGATACCCTCCTGCAGACCCGCGGTTGCCATGATGATTTTGAACACTGACCCGGGGGCAAGCTGGGCCTGGATAGCCTTGTTGAGCAGCGGGTGATCATCATCATTGACCAGTTTCGACCATTCATCGCGCTTGATACGTACCGCAAAGTCATTGGCGTCGAATGTCGGCCGGCTGACCATGGCGAGGATTTCCCCGGTTCTTGGATCCATGGCCACGATTGCGCCGTTTCTGCCCTGCAGGGCCTGCTCGGCGGCAATTTGCATATCGAGATCAATGGTTAGTTTGAGCTGCTTTCCAGGCTC
>CATPBY010000377.1 GCA_955652845.1 uncultured Terriglobales bacterium
AAAGAATACGCCGCCACCGAACGCGACCGGATAATCGAACTGGCCTTCGAGCGCGGAATCCTCTTTCTGGGTTGCGGACCTAGCACCATTCGCATCGCGCCGCCCCTGGTCGTTACCAAAGATGAAGCTGATGTCGCTATCGAAGTTCTCGAGGAGTGCATCTCCATCGTCGGCAAAAACGGGTAGCTGTTTGTGGGGCGGGTCAACATCGTGGGCAGTACATACGCAGTGTACTTGCGTACTGCTGCAGCAGACTTGGGTTGCGGTCGAGAGTTTTGGCTGGAAGATTGGACTGCGAGAAAAAGCTGTCCCTCGACTCTCCCCACTCGCCCGAGGGCGGCTGGAGCCAGCGCTCGGGATTACAAGGCATACAGTTTTGCCGGGAGAGCTCCATGAACGGAATTGTCGAATCGATCCACATTGCCGCTGCCGCCAGAGAGGCCACGCACGCTGTGGATCAAGTGCAGGCAACTCCCGGAGTCGGGCTGGAGGGAGACCGGTACGCTTTGCGGCAGGGAACTTTCTACAAGCCTGAACCAGACTTCGAGTTGACGTTGATCGAGGCCGAGGCCGTGGATGCCTTGAAGCGCGATTATCAGGTCGAACTTGCTCCGGGCGAGGCTCGCCGCAATGTGGTCACTCGCGGAGTGGCGCTCAATCATCTCGTCGGCCGCGAGTTCCGGATCGGCGATGTAAAGATGAGAGGCATTCGCCTGTGCGAACCCTGCCGCCATTTGCAGGCTCTTACCGGGCGGCCGGTAATCAAAGGACTGGTCCATCGCGGTGGCCTGCGGGCTCAAATTCTCAGCCCGGGAGTGATTCGAGTGGGCGACGCGGTTGGGGAGTAGCACTCCGGCTTTCCGGTTGTTCTCAAGCCGGTTTTAACTGCGCACCACGCGCAAGGATTCTGTCTTCTGTGACTTCGGGATTAGAACCTTCGTCCGGGCGTTGTCCTTGACACCCTACCCATCCGGAGCGAAACTCCGCTCAGAGCATCTTGCAAATTTGCATGGATCATTATTCCATCCTGGACCATAGCCCGTCCCAGGCAGGGCCGGAGACTGTCCTTGCTGAGAAGACCAAGGCGCCTCCTTCGCTGCGTGGAGTCTCGCCCGAGCCTCTTCGTTTCCCTGGCGACGACGGCGGCCAATCGCTCAATAATATGGCGCAGCGCGACCTTGACGCCGCGCTGCAGTTGCTCGCAGAGCGGGCGCAATACATTACCGGAGCTTCCGGGGCTACCATCGCTTTGCGCCAGGACGACAAAATGATTTGCCGCGCCAGTTCGGGTGAAGCAGCTCTGGAGGTGGGGGCGCATCTTCTGGTTGACTCGCAGCTGTGGGGCGAGAGTGTCCGCACCAGAAAAATGCTCTGCTGTGATGATACCGAGAACGACCCGCGTGTAAACCGTGAGTGTTGCCGCGAATTGGGAATCGCTTCGTTGGCGGTCATGCCTCTGGTCCGCGGACAGGAGGTCAACGGAGTATTCGAGTTGCTGTCGGGGAGAGCTTATGCCTTCGAAGAGCGAGACTTTGCTGCCCTCGAGCGCCTTGCCGAAATGATCCAGACCGCACTGGATCACGCTGAAGCAGCGAAGCGGGTGGAAAATGAAATGGCCGCTGCGGTCAAGGCGACCTGGACGGATCCTGAAAAGCCTGAACTCGAAGACATGATCGAACCAAATCTGGTGGCCCCAGCGCAAGCACAATTGGCGTCCACGCGAGCCGAATGCATCGTCGTGACACAGCCGTCTTTGGCCGGCCCGGAGCTGACGCTGGACGGTATAGAAACGGAAGAGTCCGCCGCCGGCTTCCCCGCCCTTTTCGTGAGCGAGCGCGGCAACATCGGAAAGTGTGACGCATGTGATTTCCCCGTCTCCGAAGGACGCAAGCTTTGTCTGGATTGCGAAGCGGATCAGCTACCCGAACTTCTGCCAGCGATGAACCCACCGGCCAATGACACTCCGGATTTTCTCATCGTTTCCGAACCCAACAGCTGGTTGCGATCTCATCTATACGTAGTTGTCACCATCCTCCTGGTGGCAGCTACGGTCATATTGATCCTCTGGCACAGTCTGTAACATCCAGCCTCGTTAGTGCGTCCTTGCCCACTTCCCTGTATGCGTCTGCGTTGACTTGGTCGCGTGGGCAGCCTACCATGAAAAATCTCCCCGGAGCTGCCTGGTTGATGATCAGCGAAACCATGAAAGAAGCTGTGTCCTATTGATTCTATTGGTGTTCTGGAGTGCTAATAGTGCTTCTGGGGGCTCCCGGACCTAATGAAAAGGGACAGTCTAAGGGACAAACAGAGGGACACTGTCAGGTCAAATCGGCTTCGTCACCGGCCACGAACTTACCACGAATGCCGAGACGTCTTGTCAGTTTTGCGTCCGTTCACTGCTTCTTAGGTTTCCTGAAGCGAGTCAGCAACACAATCAGGGCTATCGCAAGCAATGTGTCCCTTATCACTGGAGTCGTTGGCGGCATCGGATAATGTCGGAAGAACAGCACCCAAAAAGTCGGCGGAAGCATCAACGCAATCCCGACTAACAAAAGTGTCCGCCTTACGCGCTCGTGGGATTCTCTTCGCAAGCTCATAGTCGTGGCATTATGAGCCTGAGACTAAGAAAAATGCCCGCTCTAACAGGCAGCGGGCAAGGGAAGAAGTATACGAAGTGAATCCAGCCTATCACTTCCTGAGCATAAAGAACACATCGTAGGATCCGTCCATCGTTCGAGTGCTGCCAGTCGCCCGGGTCGACGTTTATCTTCGCCCCGAACTTCATGGCGGGAATTCTCGTGGCCCGACATCTGAAGACGACAGAAGACTTGTTCGACAATCGTTCAAGTCCGAGAACAGAAGCGATGGTCGCCGCTGCAGTTCAGTGGGCAGAACGTATCATGAGGAA
>CATPBY010000378.1 GCA_955652845.1 uncultured Terriglobales bacterium
ACGAGTTCATCGGCGCAGCCGAGTTTGACTTTAGGGGAGTCTGACGCTATTTATCGCCGGGCCTGGCTTAACCACCTACGACACGCCGAATTGTTGGAAGCCTTTAATCTGGACCAGGATCGGACTGTTCTTCTCAATCTCCTCCCGCCGCCCCCGCAGCCAGCTAAGGTGGTTCGGCTTCTCGGTTCATTTCGCTGAGCAGGGCACGCGGGCGGATGACTGCCATGGAATGGATCTAGGATACTCGCGACTCGCCCACTCCCAGTACCGATCCGACTTCCTTCATCGTCAGCTCCTGATAGTAGTAAAGCGCCAGGACCTGACGCTCCTTCTCCGGCAATTCAGAAATGGCCCGCGCCAGGAGCTCTTTCATCTCCGAACGCAAGCAAAGGAAGAGCGGGGTCTCCTCCGTGTCATCCGGAAGACACTCGCAAAGGTCCTCTTCCTTGCCGTCGCGGGGCGATTCCACGCGCAGACTGCCGACTTCGAGCCCATTAATTTCGCCCAGCAACATCTGCAGGCCGCGCAGATCCATTCCCAGTTCGACGGCCAGCTCGGGTTCGCTTGGATTTCGGCCCAGCTGAGATCGCAGATCATTGTGTGCCTCCTCCAGCCGCCTGGCCTTACGCCGCAAATCGCGGGGACTCCAATCCATTTCCCGCAGGCTGTCAAGAATTGCACCGCGAATTCGGAATTTCGCATAGGAGCCAAATTGCACGTGCTTGCCATGATCATATTTATGCAAAGCATCGATCAGTCCAACTACTCCCGCGTGCACCAGGTCTTCGAGCGGGACGTGCCGCGGAAGCCGTTCATGAATCCGGCGAGCGATGTAACGCACTTGCGGCAACTGTTCCATCAACAACCGCTCGCGTTCGTCCTGGTCTGCCCAGGCACTGGAAATTTTCTTGCTGGCTTCCGTCATTGCGACACTTCTCCATTTGTTCCCCGTTTGTTTTTCGTTCCGCAACCCGCCGGAACACGCCCGTCGTTATCGGGAGCGGTGTCGGCGATGATGGAGACGGTGCTGCTCAGGAAGGAATGGCAGGGATATGCACTGCGACGCTTCCAGTCCCCGATACAAACGTCGGTGGAGTGATCATTCCCCGATTTGAGACCCGGAAGCCTAGAATGAGATTAGAAGAGGATTAAAGTGCTCTATGAATCTGAATCCGTGCCCGTTTCCGGACAGTGATTAGGAAGGGGAAAACGGTTGCAGAGCGAAGCGCTCGGTTACACGGCTTAGGACGAGAAGACTAATGGCAACCGAATCTCTATCCATGAACCCTCTCGGTCGGCGCTTGAGCGAAAGACGCCGGCAGCGGCCTCAAAGGCGCCGCGGGCCATCGCCATTCTGAGCCGGCTGACGAGTTCGAGCGGTGGGAATTCCGCTTCGCAGCACTGCATAGTACGTGTGGCAGCAGGATCAGTCCCAGGATTTTGGAGAACTGCTGCAGCGCCAGAGGCGTAGCTTAATGCCAGCACGGCTTCGCCTTTATGTTCCGACAGTTGGATACGTGCGACGGAGTCCGGCTTGCCTGGTTCCAAACCGATCTCCAGGAGGTGAAACAGCGCTTGACGCAGCCGATGCGGTTCAAAGTAAACCTTACATCTCGAAAGGCAAGTACAGGACAGGCTCACCCCTGTCGATTCGGCAAGCGGAAGCAAATCACTCACCACCTCCTCCAAATACCGATCGAGGGCCAGGTTCTGACGCCGATCCCCTGGATCGCTGGCTCCGAGCAATTCCCGTATCCCGGCGGAAAACCAGGCTACCTGGGCGGCATCCTTTACTCCTCGACTCAAAGTCGCGCGGTACTGCTCTGCCGTGAGCGGCTTCGCCAATGCCAGCTCCAGCGAGCAACGCAGGGCTGTAAGCGGCTGGTTCAAAGCATGAAACAGATCAGCGACTAGTTGCTGCTGCTCCTCGCCCGGCCCCGGACCTGCCTTCTCAACCGATGGCATCCTCTCTCCGACTTTCAGGCGTCTGTCCGCGGGCGGGCACTTAATTCGTATCCCACCCCCCGTATGGTGTGGATCAGCTGCCGGCTAAAACCATCATCCACCTTGCGGCGCAGATAGTTGATGTATACGTCCACCACATTAGTGCAGGTATCAAAGGAGAGATTCCACACATGTTCGATAATCATGGCGCGGGTGATTCTGCGTCCGGTGTTGCGCATCAGATACTCCAGCAGGGCAAATTCCTTGGAGGTCAATTCGATCCTTCTGCCCGCGCGCTCCACTCGCCGCTCCACCCGGTCGATCTTGAGATCGTCGATGGCAAGCACCGACTCCACGGGCAAGTGGCTTCGCCGCATCAGGGCGCGAATACGGGCAGAAAGCTCGGTAAACGAGAATGGCTTGCCCAGGTAGTCATCGGCCCCCAGATCCAGACACTGCACTCGGTCTTCTACTCTGGTTCGACCGGTCAAGATTAAAATTGGCATGGTCGGTTTGCGGGTGCGTACCTGTCGCAGGAGCGATACTCCGTCCAGCCGCGGCAGGTTGAGGTCGAGTATCACCAGGTCGAAATCAAATTCCCCGGCCAGGGCGCGAGCCTGTTCTCCATCCCCGCATATGTCGACTGCGTAGTGTTCGGCTTCCAGTCCCTTTTTCACGAAGCTGGCGAGTGCGGAATCATCTTCCGCGATCAAGATACGCATAAGATGGCTTTAATCTGACACTCTGATTCTCCCCCTGTGCTCCCCGGCAGACAACAGATTCGCTGCTACCTGAAAGGTCATAGCAGCCGCAAAGAGAACCCGTACTGGAATGGGACAGCAATCCCCCGCCTGGAACCTGAGCCGCCACTCGTCCCTCATTGTCGCGTCCGGAGATAATCGCTAAAAGCTAGGAAAAGCTCGGCGAAAGGATGCGCGTAGTGGATTCCTGGAGCATGAGAATACTGCGGCCGCTCCTGCTTCCGGGGGGTGTAATAC
>CATPBY010000379.1 GCA_955652845.1 uncultured Terriglobales bacterium
CTATGAGGCGGGCCGCCCCTCAACCTATTTAGTGCAGCGGGGGCAGGGACATATTGTTTTCCTGGAAAAGGTCGTGTCCGGTTTCATTGAGGACAATATTCGAGTAAAACCGAATTTTTCTGTTTCCATGGGACTGCGGTACTACTGGCAGAACTACTATCAAGACGATCCCCACAATTTCGCACCTCGCTTTGGTTTTGCGTTCGCGCCAACCACTCACGGCAAGACTGTAATCCGTGGGGGCGCGGGGATGTTCTATGACCGCACCGGGCCCAGGCCGATCGCTGATCTGCTGCACTTCAACGGGATGAACTTGTTAAGGTTTATCGTCAACGACCCCACCTATCCCGTCACACCCGCATCCCTGGTGGGCGTGCCCACCAGCGTGGTCGTGCTGGATCCGAAGGCGCGCATCCCGTACACCATTCAATACAGTATGGGCATTGAGCAGCAGGTAACGCAAAAGAGTACGTTCAGCGCCAACTATGTGGGATCGCGCAGCATCGACTGGTTTCGCTCGGTCGATGCGAACGCCCCTGTTCCTCCCACTTACCTGGTTCGACCAGATCCAAATTTGGGACAGGAGCGGCAGATTCAATCCGAGGGCTACCAGAAGAGCAATGCGCTGGAGCTGACCTATCGTGGAAGACCAGGCAAGTTCTTCAACGGCCAATTACAGTACACGCTGAGCAAGACGTATAACAATACCAGCGGAATTACCTACTTTCCCGCCAACAGTTATGATCCTGCAGCCGACTGGGGGAGATCGGACAACGATAGACGGCATAAGTTCGACTTGCTGGGATCAGCGCAACCAACGCGATTCTTCACCGTCGGGCTGGCGCTTTCTCTTTACTCCGGCAAGCCGGTGAACGTGATTACGGGGAGCGACAACAACCATGACGGCGTAATCAATGATCGCCCACCCGGACTGCCACGGAACACGTTGCATGGCCCAGGTTTGATTAACCTGGATATAAATGTCGCCCACGACTTCGTGCTCTCGAAAGCCCACAAGGAAGCGCGCACACTCACCGTAGCCTTAAATTCATTCAACGTTCTGAATCACAAGAATGACACAACCTACGTTGGCGTTATCACATCACCATTTTTCGGGCGCGCCGTACAGGCCGAACCACCCCGCCGGATGCAACTAAACCTGGAATTCAAGTTTTGAGGATAAATCTGGATTCCGATGACGGCGGAAAAATGTGCGCATGGGGATGCAGTGACTGCTTTTTGGAGAAGCGAATCAGACCGTTGAGATTCAAACCAATAGTGGGGTGGGCATTTCTCCCACTGTCATGCCACGGATTGGTACTCAGCGTTTTCACGCTTGTCGGATTCCGGAGTACCGACTAACTCTTGCCGCAGCAATTCCATTTCAGCGGATGCTTCCTTTATCTGTTCAGCACATTTGTGCCCCTGTAGTGGGAGAAACCCCCCATAGTTTTGCAGCAGCAGGCGAGCGTTGACCTCGATGGCGGAAGTCTTCGACCGGGCTCGGGTGGAAAGAGCAGACGTCAGTTTTTTCAGCTGCAGACCGTGTACGGCCAGTTCTTGTCTGCTCTGGATTGCTCGCCGGTCAAGCACTTGCCATTCATAATGGATGAGCCAGAAGAGACATGCGGTGAGTAGAATCACACCTGAATTGAGAAAGATGGTTTCGGCCAATGCCTTGCGCAGGCGGGCATCTCTGTCTCTCTCGAATCTCGCGAAGTTGCTGACCTCCGCCGCGGATAGTGAAGACAAAATCGCCCGAGCTCGATCCATGTACTCCATACCTTCGTTAGTATCTACCAGCATGAATGCTCGGTGACGATACCCTTGCTGACGCAAATTAATGGAGCGCTCCATCTCAGATTGCTTTGAGTTAACCAAAGATTCGAGCTCAGGCTCCAGGGCCCGTTCGCCGTCCGCCAGCCTGGCTGAGCCTGCGCGAAGGGCAGCGAAATCGTTTGCGATCCTCCCCTTCGCGTCGTTATAAGGCTGCAAGTACGAAGGGTTACCGGTTAGAAGATATCCGCGCTGACCGGTTTCCATGTCGGTCAAGTCCCCCAGGACGTTCTGTATGTCTGCCTGGATGACAGAGCTTTTCAGCGTGAGCGCGGCCATTGTCTGTGCCTGTCTCAAATGATTCACAGCCAGATACGCGTTCGCCGCCATGAAAACGAGCAATGCGGGGGCTCCTATTTGCAGCGCAGCTTTTCGCATCATTTTGATTGTGTAATCCTTGAAGTGATTTTCATAATACTTAGCGGTGATTCGACTGGCTTTGCAATCCCGCCACGACTTTGACGACTGCCTTAGCGCTGTACAACATCCTTCTGCGCTTGCTGTTATTCTTAGGAATGATAGGCCGATTAGAGCCTGGAATGGCGTTATCTTCTTGGTGCGCGTCAGATATTTCTGAAAACAAGGAAGGAGCTGTTATGACCCAGAATCTCAGGATCACGCTTGATGAGCTGCGAAAGAGAATGGGGTCCGGGGAACAATTCGCGTTCATCGATACCCGCAACCCGCAGGCTTGGGAAACATCCGATGTGAAGCTGCCCGGCGCGATCCGCCTGCGCGCGGAGAACCTCGAACAGCGCTCTTCTGAACTTCCGAAAGATAAACCCATCGTCACCTATTGCACCTGACCTAACGAAGGATCTAGCGCCAGTTTGGCGCAGACGCTCCGGCAGCGCGGATATCCTGACGTATGGGCGCTTCAAGGCGGGTTCGATGTATGGCGCAATGCAGGCCTGCCACTGGAGCCAAAGGGTAAAGCCGCCTAGCACACACTTGATAGCCCTGAGGTGTCGCACGAAAATCCTGCCTGGGGGATCAGGGAGAATTATTGCTCTCCAAAGCCCGCCTATTGTGCGTCCAAGCCTTGTGCCCCGCGGCGGGAGAAACATTCCCACTAGTATGATGGCCAGTTATGTGCGGAATCTTTGGAATGGTTGGGCGGCAGGCTGTTGTTGCTCCTGATCTGCTGGAGAAAGCAACCCAATCGCTGGCGCATCGAGGACCAGACGATTCCGGCACTGTTGTTATTCGAGAATCAATCCCGGAGCCTCTCGAAGTCGGCCTGGGGAATCGCCGCCTCGCCATCCTTGATCTCTCACCGCATGGCCATCAGCCCATGCAGGACCCTGAGACCGGGAACTGGATCACGTATAACGGCGAGATTTATAACTTCCGCGAAATTCAAAAGAAACTGGAACAAGACGGAGTACGCTTTCGCAGCCACTCGGATACCGAAATTGTGCTGAAGGCTTATGGACGCTGGGGGGAATCCTGCCTTAACCAACTGCGCGGCATGTTTGCCTTTGCCATCTGGGATGCAAACCGCCATCGTCTCTTCCTCGCCCGTGATCCCATGGGCATCAAACCGCTCTACTACGCGTCCGCCGGTCCATTTTTTCTCTTTGCCTCTGAAATCCGCACCCTGCTGGGCAGTGGTTTGGTACCGCGGTGCCTGAGTCGCGCCGGCCTGATTAACTATCTGACTTTTGGTTCGCCGTACGATCCGGTCACACTGATTGCGGGAATTTCGGCTCTTCATGCCGGCCACTATCTCATTTGGGAAAAAGGTGGCACGCGCGAAACGATGTATTGGGACATCGAGCCTCAGGGAGAAAGAATTCCCGCCGCACAATCAGCTACGGAATCGGAACGGAAGCATCGGGTCGAGGAGTTGCACGCCGCACTGAATGAAACTGTCCTCATGCAGATGGTCAGCGACGTTCCGGTCGGCGTGTTCCTGTCGGGCGGCATCGACTCGAGCAGCCTGGTGAGCATCTTGAAGCAGGCTGGCACCCGTGTAAACACATTTTCCATTGTCTTTCGCGAGGCCGACTACAGCGAAGCTGAATACTCTCGCGCCGTCGCGGATGCGTTTGGGACTGACCACCGGGAGATCCTGGTCTCGCAAAATGAGGTGCTCACCACCATTCCTGACGCTTTGCGGGCGATGGATCAGCCCACAATCGACGGAATCAACACTTACCTCATTTCGCGTCACACCCGCGCGGCCGGAATCAAGGTCGCGCTATCCGGACTGGGCGGGGACGAACTGTTTGCCGGGTACTCCAGCTTCCGTACCGTGCCGCGAATGGAGAGTTTTGTAGGTTGGTGGAAGTATTTGCCGTCCCCGCTCCGGCGAACTATAAGCGCCGGCTCGATGATATTCACCTCTGGCACTGATCAGAATTTGAAGTTAGCGGCTCTGCTGCGCGCGAATAAGCGATTAATACATCCTTATTTTCTTTCCCGCATGTTGTTCACTTTCCGTCAGCAAGCGTCGCTTTTTGCTTCCTGCGACAAACAGGCAATTGAGCGGGCATGCGCCGCTCTACGGGAAAGCTTGGATCAAACTCGCAGTTTCGATCCCATCAACCGGGTTTCCTTTCTCGAATCGCGCAACTACATGCTTAATACCTTGTTGCGGGATTCCGACGTGATGAGCATGGCGCATGGCCTGGAGCTGAGAGTTCCGCTGATCGATCATCGCCTCGCTGAAAAGTTGTTCTCTTTGCCGGGATCGTGGAAGTTAAGCAACCACACACTAAAGCCGCTGCTGGTCGGGGCCTTGCAGGGCGCACTGCCGGACCAGATTGTGCATCGGCCAAAGCGGGGATTCACGCTGCCCTTTGAGCAGTGGTTGCGCGAGCAACTCAGATTTGAAGTGGAGGGCACGCTTCGGAAGTTGGCCGGTGGGCCGCTCGCGGGTGTGTTCAATCTCGAGGCGGTACAGCAAGTTTGGAAAGATTTCCTTGCTGGCCGCACCTCGTGGTCCCGTCCCTGGTCTCTTTATGTGCTGGCGCGATGGTGTGAACTGAATGCGGTGGCGGGAGCCAACTGAATCTTCTGCTGCGGTTCTGCTTTTCCCATCCTTAAATTACACGGCTGGACATGCACTATTGGCCAATGACCCAAGTTGATTACCTGTTTCTGCCCTGGAACGCTTGTGATAGTGTTCAAATTACTCGATATTCACTAAGTTTGGCTGATGGCAGAGCCCCACGTGTCTTCAACTCCCAAGCCGGGAATCCACATTGCGTGGAAGATGGTGACCTACCGCAGCGTGGCGCTGCTGGTCTTAGCTGTGCTGGCGGTATTTTCCGTGGGACTACGGCTTGCATTTCCACAATTCACCGAAAATGGTGTGAAGGCGGCCAGCAAGATGACGACAAGCCTGCTGGAGAAAGTCGCCGGAGCGGCCGGAAACCCCGCCAAATCTGGCGCTATGAACTCGCAACAGGCGCATATCACCGCGCTCGATGGGACCGTCCGGGTAAAGAAGTCGAACAGCAACAGTTGGGTAGCAGCCGACTATAACGTACCGCTTGAAAAGGGCGACGTGGTCCAGACCGGCTCCGAAGGCATGGCCAAGATTGTTTTTAACGACGGCACCAATTACACGGTGAAGCAGGATTCCCTGATCGTGATCGAGGAGAATTCGGCCAACGAACAACAGCAGACCAACGTTTCGGTGGCGGTCAGCACTGGAACCGTCGATTTGGCCACCGCGACATATTCGCAAGGCTCCAGGTCACAGGTGGTCGTAGCCGGCGCAACCGCTTCTCTGGCGCCGGATAGCGCGGCCATGGTGCACAACGACCCCAAGAGTGACAAGCATGAGATCCTGATGAAAAAGGGATCGAGCGAAGTATCGCGAAATGGCGAAGTCGTGCATCTGGCGGATTGGGAAAAGGTCGGATTCCAGGCCGAGTCTCCGCATATGAATAAAGCCAAGGAGATCGGGCCGCCCACACCGATTTCCCCGGCGAACATGATGCCGATTTTCATCGCGGCAGAGCCTAAACCGATCGAATTCTCCTGGACTCCCATGGCCGACGCTGCAGGGTATCGCCTGCGTATTTCCCGGAACCCATATTTTTCTTCCACCGTCGCCGATCAGAAGGTCAATACCGCTGATGTGATTGTTTCAGGTCTGCCGGAGGGAGCGTATTACTGGGTGGTTCAATCCTACGATGCCGACGGTAAAGCATCCATGGAGAGTGAGAAGAACCGCTTTACGATTATCCCCAAAGGGAAGGACACGGCCGCCATCGACCTGCAACTGGACCCGTTTATTCAGCATGGACACGTGCTGGAGTTGACCGGGAAAACCGAGGTGGGGGCGCGAGTAATGGTAAATGGCCGAGAAGTACCAGTGATCAGTACGGACGGCAGCTTTCACTACTTCACTCCTCCCATGCCACTTGGGGAGAGCACCATCACAATCACCGCTCAGAATGCCAAGGGCGGAGTGAATACCCTGCAGAAGAAGATTGTGATTCAGTAGAGGAAGCGACGCTCCCGAGGTGCTGGAACTTTCGTTTGCAGTAGAAAACGGGATTATCCCATAGAATATTGGGTAGCCCCCCTCCACGGCAGTGAGAACAACCCGGCGCGCCCGGGAATGACGGTTGAAAAGATCTTAAAGAGAGAAGCTTCGGGCATGTCATCGAACGGCTTTCACTCCAGCGCATCGCGCTTGCATAACCTGAGGTCGCTGTTCAGTATTTTTTCCAGCGATCTTGCCATTGACCTGGGCACGGCCAACACGCTGGTATACGCGCGCGGCAAGGGCATCGTGGTCAACGAGCCATCCATTGTGGCCATTAACAAGAACACCGGAGAAGTCGAGGCGGTGGGCAAAGAAGCGAAAGAGATGCTGGGCCGGACTCCGGGCAACATCGTCGCCATCAAGCCCATGAAAGATGGTGTGATCGCCGACTTCAAAGTCACCGAGAAGATGTTGAACTACTTCATCCAGAAGGCGCATAACCGCAAGATGCTGGTGCATCCGCGTATCGTGATTGGGGTGCCCTCTGAGATCACCCAGGTAGAGAAGCGCGCGGTCATGGACTCGGCATATCGCGCCAAGGCCAGCGAAGTCTACTTAGTGGAGCAGGCTATGGTCGCGGCCATCGGAGCCGGCTTGCCCATTACCGAACCCAGCGGCAACATGGTGGTGGATATCGGGGGCGGCACCACTGACATTGCCGTGATTTCGCTCAGCGGCATCGTCTACTCGCGTTCCGTGCGCATGGCCGGCAACCAGATGGATGAGGCCATCATGAATTACCTCAAGCGTAAATATAACCTGCTGATTGGCGAGCGCACCGCCGAGCAGATCAAGATCGAGATTGGCTCCGCTTATCCGCTGGATAAGCCGCTGACCATGGAGATCAAGGGCCGCAATCTGATCGAAGGCGTGCCCAAGACCATTACTGTCGACGATAGTGAAGTCCGCGAAGCGCTCAGCGAATGCGTATCCACCATCATGAACGCGGTTCGTGTGGCTCTGGAGCGCACGCCTCCTGAACTCTCAGCCGACATCAGCGATCGTGGCATCGTGTTGACGGGTGGTGGCGCCCTGTTGAAAAATCTGGATAAGCGCATTCGCGAGGAAACCGGCTTGCCGGTGTCGATAGCCGACGATCCGTTGTGCAGCGTGGTTCTGGGTACCGGCAAAATGCTCAGCGACTTCAAGCTGCTTCGCAAGATCTCGATCGAATAAGAAAGTCGTGATCAGTGGATTTTCAGGTCACTCTTTTCTAGACGCGAGCGTCCTCACTCGCGGCACAGCTTGGGCGAGCGAGGACGCTCGCGCCCGCATTTTAAATCCATGGAAACCCTGATTACCCGCTATCGCAACGTCAGCATCCTGGTGATAGTTCTATTCGCTCAGGTGCTGGGGCTGGCGGTTCAGGTCAAACGCTCCTCCGAAAATGAATCCAGCCGCCTGATTCGTATCTGGGCAATCAGTGTTGTAACTCCGCTGGAAAAGGGCATCGTGGGAATACAGAATGGTGTAGGCAATGTATGGCATGGCTATGCCTACTTGCGAGGCGTGCGGCGGGAGAACCGCGAACTCAAGGCGGAAATCGCAAAGCTGCGCCTTGAACAGGTGCGCTTGAGTCAGGACGCGGAGCAGGGACGCCGCCTGCAGGCGCTTCTTGGCTTCAAGGAACAGTTCATCTCGCGCACCCTGCCCGCCCAGGTGATTGGTTCGAGCGGCAGCGAACAATCCCGTTCCATTTATATTGACAAGGGTTCCCGCGACGGCATCGATAAAGACATGGCAGTCATTACCGCGGATGGAGTTGTAGGCAAAGTTCTGCGCGTGTTCAATTCTACCTCCCAGGTATTGCTGATCAACGACCAGAGCAGTGGCGTCGGAGCGATCCTCGAGAAAGCCAGATTGCAGGGGGTGCTGCGCGGCACGCCTCTGGGTGAAGTCGTTCTGGAAAAAATAATGGTGGACGAGCAAGTGGAGGCGGGCGACAAGGTCTTAACCAGCGGCGGCGATCAGATCTTTCCTAAAGGGCTCCCGGTCGGCATTGTCACCAAGATTGCGAAGGGCAATGAATTATTTCTCAGCATACACATTCGGCCTTTCACCAACCTGAGCCGGCTGGAAGAGGTACTGGTAATAACGCAAAAAGCTGAAAAAGCTCCAGCCGTGAAGGAAGCTTCAACGCCGCGCGCCGTCGATATTTTGTCGCAACGATTGCCTTCGGTTCCGGACAAGCCGCCGGACGAACCGAAAAAGCCGGCGGCCGCAGACCCGGAAACTAATCAGGCGAAGGCGATTCAAGCCCCTAAACCCGGAGTTTCCGGAAGTACGAATCTGAGGCTACAAAGCCCGCCTAAGCCAGACGCAGAATCGGGACCCAAAGCGGCTGCAGGAGCGGCCGCAGCAAGTCCTGCGGCCGTGACGAAATCTGAACCGGTGACCATGAAGGTTTCGCAGTCGAAATCGAAACCCGAACCCGCGGCTCGGCAACGGAACTCGGACGACGTACCGCCGGCACCGCCCGCGCAGGAGAAACCTCACTAACGTGCCGGTCATCACTTACACTTCGCAGGACCAGATTGAGGTTTACCGGTTCAACCTTTCGGTGGCAATCGGGGTTCCGCTGATGGCTCTCGTGGCGCAGGCGTTTCTGCCCCGATGGCTGCCCTTCATGACTATCTTTGACCTGCCGTTCCTGGTGGTAATTTTCTTTGCTGTGGCTCGCCGCAGCCAGGTCGCAGGCCTGATCACAGGCGGCGTGGTCGGGGTCCTGCAGGATGCGTTAGGAGGACAGTACATTGGCATGTATGGCATCGCCCAGACCGTCGTCGGCTATGGCGCTTCATCCCTGGGAGTCAGGCTTGATGTAGAAAATGCCGGAGCCCGCTTCCTGGTAACGTTGTTCTTCTATGTGACCCATGAGGTGGTTTACTTTACGGTGGCGCGTGGGTTGGTGGGACTGACACTGCGCTGGAGCTGGATGCGCGAGCTTGGCGCGGCCCTCGCCAACGCGATTTTGGCCGTGTTCCTGTTCGCGCTGCTGGACCGCTTCAAACAAAGAGCGTAGGAGAGCAGGTCGTGTTTGTTTCCTCTTTCCCCGACCGTCTGTGTCCATCCGTCACTGTTAGTAACAGTGCTTCCGCGACGCCAAGGCTTTACAATCAAGGTTAATCCCACGTGGGGACAGCAGCTCTCGCCTGTCTGGCGGAGGCGCTCCGAGGTCTGTCGAGCTTTGCTCAGCCGGACAGCCGAGGGTGGCTGGCCCTACGCGGTCAGTTAGCCCTTTAAAGCACGACCTCCGCTTGATCTATGTTTGGACGCGACGAAAAAGTATCATCCGCTCGCCTGACTGCGGTGCAATACATTATCCTCGTGGTTTTTCTGGTGCTGGCCTATGGTTTGTGGCGGCTGCAGGTGGTGCAGAGTGAGTTCTACGCAGCGCTGGCGGAAAAAAACAAAACCCGCGAGGTTCCCATCCTGGCGCCACGAGGGAAAATTCTGGACCGTGAAGGTCGAACCATCGTCGACAACTATCCGTCCTTTACCGCTTTGCTTTTACGCGATTCAGCACGCGACCTTTCAGCTGACGCCGAGCTCATTGCTGAAGGGCTGCATATGGACGCCAAAGAAGTACGGGAACGCGTCCGAAAATTCGCCGGGGTGCCGCAGTATCAACCCATCTATCTGAAAGAAGACATCACGCCGGATGAGCTGGCTTTTATTGAGGCCCATCGCAACGAACTGCCGGAACTGGATACCATCGTTGCCCACCGCCGGCTTTACCCGCGCAACGGTTTCATGGCCCACCTGGTCGGTTATGTAGGTGAGGTCAGCGAACAGATGCTGAATCAGCCGCGATGGGAACTTTACAATCCTGGCGACGTCGTCGGCCAATCGGGTGTTGAGCTGCAATACAACCAGATTCTGATGGGCAAAAACGGCTCCCGCCAGGTGCTGGTAAACAGCCGGGGCAAAGAAATAAAACAACTGCAGGA
>CATPBY010000380.1 GCA_955652845.1 uncultured Terriglobales bacterium
GGTGCGCGATGTGCTACAGCACGGCACGGGGCGCCACCGAAGGCGGTCAGCGCGCGATCAGCCGGGGAGTCCTAATCATGCTCTTTCCGCCTGTCGGTTTCATGACCATCGGCATGGGTCTGGCATTTCGCTACAGCAAGAAGCGGGACCAAGACCACGAACTGACAGCCGAGAACTGAGAACGTTTCGCTCTCAGTCGGGAGCTAATCTGCAAAGAGTCTGCAAAGACAGCTAGGGCGAATCAGGAGCGAACATCACAGACGCTTGCGTCTGCTTCACACTCTGCGGAAACCAAGCTATAGTGAGCGTCATGGCAGGCCGCTGCAGCGTTTGTCACCATTCACAGCACGACGAAATCAACGCAGCAATTACGCGGCAGGGTCTCCGGGCCACGGCAAGACAATTCCAGGTTTCGAGTTCCGCGCTCGATCGCCACAAAAAGCACATCCGCGGTAAGGTCGCATCTACGCCCGACGCCCTGGTGGAACGCATGCTAGGGCTGCTCAGAACCGCCGCCAAGGACACGCCCGCACTGAGGGAACTCCGCGCTTGTCTGGAACAAATGGGCAAGATGGTTCAAACTACACCGCAGCGCAGGGAAGAGGATCTCGAACTGCAAATCGCGCAGAAGATTTCGGAAGCGACACTCGGCTTTGATCCGGAAGAAATTGCGAGACTCAAGGCACTTTTAGTAGAAACGGAAAATTCACCCACCCGAATTATGTAACTGAGAAACGAGGAACCCTAAAATGACACAATTTGGACCGCCACCACCGCCACAAATGCCATCAGAATCGCCAGCACCACCGAAACCTTATCCACCGCAAAGTCCTTGGCCATGGCCGCCCGTGGACCCCTATAAACGCGGCGCACCCGATCTTGTGCCCGGCTTCGGACAACCAATGCCAGCTACGCCGTGGCCATCCAGTCCATACAAGAGAGAGAGATGATTAAGGCAGGGGATTAGGCTCGCTGTCCTGACAGAAAGACTTAAGTGCACCGCCTGAAAGCACCCGGTAAAGTGAGAACTAACCACTCTGTGGCTGACCTGCTCATCAAGGAGTGGGGCTTACAAAGCCATCCCCAAAAACGCCTGATCCGCCGCGTTCTCGGAGAAATGCACGCTGAGGCACAACTCATCCTGCGAAACGAGCCGAAGTTGCAGGTCGAAATACACCCCAAAGCTCCGTTCAGCGTGTGGGCCTTTTTCCCAGCTCATCGCCGGAGATTCATTGTCATCCGCTTCAATCTCCAGCTAAAACCTACAACCCGAGTGCTGTTGCTTCTCAGCACCAAACATCAGGACAACGACTCTCAATTCCAAGATCACCTCCGAGACCATCTCGGACATGTGCTGCTCTACCTACAAAGCCCAAGGTCGCGAAACGAGTGCCAGGACGCTGAGCGGGAGTGGCGACAAGCATGCGCATGATTGCTGCGATTGCTCCCGCCCATGCCGCGCTCCTTTTTTACTCGGCTTCAGGAATAGCACGGAGGCCGCTCAGCGACTTAATATCGATGCGAAAGAACACGGATTCAATCGACACATCGCTGGTTTGTTCGCGTCTTTGCGCCAGAGGGTTTCGCCACCACATTCAGAATACTGCTTGAGTTGTTCCAGCGCATGTTCCAGCTGAGCAGTGTATTCCGGCTCACGCAGTTCCACGTACGTTCCAGTCACTATTACGCTGAGCCAGTTCGACAGACTTGCTATTTCGTCGGCTTGCAGGCAAACCTTGGGATTTTGCCTCATCCACTTAATCTTCTTGCCGAGAGTGGAAAAGACGTAGATGAAGTCAGGCTCATACGAAAAGCCAACCGGCACTATATACGGTTGGTCGTCCAGCGAACATGCCAGCCTTCCGATATTTACGCGATTCAACAGCTCACTGCATTCTTGTTGGGTCATTGGGATGATTCGCATGACGGCTTCTCCCAGACAGTCTAGACTACTTCGGCATGAGGTTCAGGATGGATGTCGATCCGACCCAAAGGCTCCCCAGCCCTGTTTGCGGGCCGCTACGGTCCATCGCGCCGTACTAAAGGAGAAGCCATCTCATGATTACCGGCCCCCACGAGGGATGGTCAAAAGTGCACAGATCAGCGTGCATCAAGGACGTACCATACCCTTGTCCGAAACGTTGTTCGCAGTGGAGCGTGTAATGAACACGAACGAAAGACAAATCGCGCTGTCCGTGCTCGAAAGCCTCAGGGGAGACCTGATGTATGCACAACTGAACAATGGAAGTCGCATTCTTGACGTTGCCGACCTTCGCCAGTACATCTACGAACAGATAGGCCGGATAAGGACAAATGCCCTTGTGACGGATGAATTGTATGGCATCGATAATGGCCACGGGCAAGACATCGCCAAGAGCAACGGCCATGGGCAAGATATCAGCAAGAGCAATGGTCACGGGCAAGACATCAGCAAGAGTAATGGTCAGAATGGGAAAGCGCATTCATAGGGGGGACCTGGATGGGGTGAACCACGATCGGATACGAGAGATAAGCACCGAGATGTCTGGCCTTGTTGACGAGCAAACCAGACTGCTAAAGAGCCCAAGTAGGCTCCCTGACATCAGCGGAGAAGAGCTAGATGGATA
>CATPBY010000381.1 GCA_955652845.1 uncultured Terriglobales bacterium
CAATTGAACTCTTCAGCTTGCGCGATCGCCGCATCATTCGAAATTGCGTCAGTGCTCACGTCGATGATTTGCCAGCCGATGCAATTAAGCGTCCCGAATCAGCCAACGGGGAGCCTGTCGTCAGCGACGACGATACCCTGGCTGGCGATCTTCAGCGCCGAGCCGTACCGCTTCCGCTGGGGTGCGAGGAACAGCTTTCAAGATTACCCACTGGATTGGAGCGCGTACTGTATCAGGGGCGGGTACTTCTTCTGGACGCACGAAGCCATATCGTGGATGTTTTTTACCTGGATGAAAATCAATAAGTTAGCCACTGCAGTTAAAGGCTGACCAAAACAATTCCCTTCTCCAGAGCGGATTTCATCATATACTCGCGCCATTGTCCTGGTTGCTGCGAAAGACAGGCGGAGGTGACTAATGCATGTCTGCGACCTGATCAAAAACCAACAAATTTACTACGTTGACGCCGGCGAGACCGTCCTGGGCGTGGCCCGAGCTATGGTGACTCACAACATTGGAGCTGTGCCGGTGTTGCGGGATGGCGTCCTGGTTGGGATTTTTTCCGAACGCGATCTGATGAAGCGGGTTGTAGTGGAGGGACGCGATCCCAGCACTACGCGAGTGGAGGATGTGATGACCATGGCGCCACTCACGGTTAGCCCCCAGGAAGAACCGGAGGCTTGCATGCTCCTCATGCGACGGCATGGCTTCCGGCATTTGCCGGTTTGTGACAGTAACGGATTAGTCGGTGTCGTGTCGGTCCGGGACTTAATGCTGCACGATATTAATGAAAAGGACCACGAAGTCCGAATGATGCGGGCCTATATCCAGGCGACGCCCGGAATGTGAGTGCTCGGCCAGTAACCATTACCTGCAGGTTACCTTGGTACATTGACCATTGGCCCATAACTGATAAGGTTTCTCTTAGGGAAAGGAGGGGTTGGTGTAGTCTGCCATCCGCCTAACAAGCAGCCGGCCAAAAAAGCAGCCCGATGAACCCCAAAATCCAGCTTGCTTGCAATGTGCTCTGGAGCGCCCATCCGGTGCTGCAACTCTCTGTTGCCGGCTTGATGTTCCAGCGCAAGTTACACCGCAAATTCCCCATCTTTTTTGCTTACATCGTTTCTCAGGTTTTAATATTTTCGATTGTTTTTCCGATTTATAAATGGGGCAATTATCCGGAATATTTCTACGCCTACTGGATCACATCCGGCGTGAGTCTGGTGCTGGGCTTCATCATTATTCATGAGGTCTTTCTGGATGTATTCCACCCTTACCATACTTTAAAAGATCTTGGATCCGTTTTATTCCGCTGGGCGGCGCTGGTTATGTTGCTGGTGGCGGGAGTTGTCGCAGCTTCCAGTCCGGCCGGCGCACAAGGACCTCTGGTTGAAGCCATCGTAACCGTGCAGCGTTGTGTGCGTGTGACCCAGTGCGGTCTGATTTTATTCCTGCTGGTTTTCTCCCGCTATCTCGGGGTCTCCTGGCGGCAACAGAGTTTCGGAATTGCTCTCGGATTCGGCGGCTTTGCCGGCGTAGAACTGGCCATGTTGGCGCTGAATTCAAGCGGCCATGCTTCCGATTCTGCGGTAAACCTGATCAACCTCGTGGGCTATAACG
Organism: uncultured Terriglobales bacterium; assembly: GCA_955652845.1. Taxonomy (GTDB): domain Bacteria; phylum Acidobacteriota; class Terriglobia; order Terriglobales; family Acidobacteriaceae; genus JABCYV01. The sequence continues at coordinate 1,621 of CATPBY010000381.1, forward strand.
TTGCCATCCTGACCTGGTTTGCGTATGCATTCGTCAAAAGTCCCGCGCGTGAGGTGGCCGCGAACTTGCCGCTGTCGCAACGGTGGGAACAGAGCCTCACCGATCTGCAACATCCAATTCCTGGCGACTCACTGATACCGATGTTCGAAGGTATGGTGGATCGTGCATTTTCCCGTACCAATGGACATCAACGCGAAGAGCCTGGCGTTGAAACCATGCCTGCGCATAACAAGAGTCCCGAACGGATCCCAGCGCTGGCAACCCGCCGTTTCGCTTCGAAACCTTAGGCTCCCCGCGTCTCCACAATCAGATGCTTTAACTCAAACGTTAAAGCGGGTGCGCATCTCATTGAATTATATTGGGTAAGATGGGCCCGCGGGAGCGCGCGAAAACCCTCACGTTATGGTTCCCGCGGCGCGGGATAAACCTCCCTAAGCAAGATCAGTCTGGACTCCTTGCGCCTGACCTGTATAATGCGTGCCCGTGAGGGTTTCCGCTCCCAGGGAACCTGCACGCAAGGAGAACAATCCATGAAACGTGCAGTCAGGATGTGGATCCTGATGGTAGGTTTGGCTTGCACGTATGCAGCAATTGCCCCAACATTTCTTCACGCAGATGGTGGGATAATGCCGCTACGCAAACCAGCGAGCCAAAGTAAATAAACCGCCGGAGCTGCATTCCGGCAGGGTCACTGAACAGTGACTGCTGTGTAATTGAAAGCCGCATACGCGGCTGACGCTTCCAGGGCTGACTGCTACCTAGGCAAGTCAGCCCTCTTTTTTTGTCTTACGTGATTTTATTGACGGCATCATCTGTCAGTTCCCAAAAGTGGCGAAGCGACCTGGCGAGTTCCTGAGGATCTGAAATCGGGGGCTGGCAAGTAAAATCCGAACAGATTACCGCTACGGTTTTTCCCCTTTTTACGTCAGGCAGATGGGGAATGGTTTGAGCCAGCGCCGGTGGAAGATTGTCCTGCGCAGCCTCGTTTCCCGCCAGCTTCAGCACTGATTTGTTTAAAGCAAAAGGGGCGAGCGCGGCCGCGGCTAAACGATCTGCTACTTCGCCGCTTCCCGCCACGATTACCTGGGTATGAGGCTGCGAAAGATGCACTGCGGCAATAGCGTAGGTCGCGGCGAATATCCCATATTGACCCGCCGACGCGGCGAGCACTTCCATCGTCTGCAGCGCTTTATCCAGGTAGCGCTGGTCGTTGGTATAGGAGTGCAATCTCGCTAACGCGATTGCGGCGGCAGGATTACCTGCGGGCGTAGGTGAATCCTGGAAAGGTTTCCGCCGGGCGCCCAGGACGCCTAAAGGTTTCTCCTGCCCGCTGCTGGATTTTCCTGTGTCGAAGAAACCTCCGGACAACGGATCGAAGAAAAGCTCCAGCATGGTATCGCTGATACGCTGCGCAAATTTAAAGTAACTGAAATCTGAGGTAGCTTCGTATGCATCAAGGCAAGCGTTGGCTGTGAACGCATAATCATCGAGCAGCCCGTGGACATGCCGCGGCTCCGCATTGGAATCCGAATAGGCGATGACATGCGCCAATCCGGTTTCGGTTTTCCAACCTTCACCCAATATGCGATCGAGAGAACGCAATGCAAAGCGCCGGGCCTCCTGGAGATCAAGTACTTTCGCCGCTTCCAAGTATGCGGACACGCAAAGAGCGTTCCATCCCGTGTAAACGGTCTTATCCACGTAGGGAGTTGGCCGCTGAAGCCGCGCAGCATACATTTTTTGTTTCGCGGTCTGCAGCAGGGATCGCACTTGCGCCTGAGGCAAGCTAAGTCGCTGGGCAATTTCTTCCACAGGCGCCCGGACATAAAGAACGTTCTTGGCGGAATTATGGTGCATTTCGCCGATTTCATTAATGTCATAGTACAATCCGGCCACGCTGGCTTCTTCTTTGTTCAGGACCCCCTGGGCTTCTGCCAGCGTCCAGGTGAAGTAGTCGCCGTCGTCGTCCATCGAATAGTCGGCATCCTGCGAGGCATAAAAGCCGCCATGCTCGCGATCGCTGAGCCATTCATCCATCCAGCGAATGATGTCGCGGGCCACTAAGGCAAACAATTCTGAACCGCTTGCCTGAAAGGCATGAACATAATTCTTCAGCAATTCGGAGTTGTCGTAGCACATCTTCTCGAAATGCGGAACAATCCAACGTTCATCCACCGAGTAGCGATGGAATCCGCCGGCCAGCTGATCATATACTCCGCTTCGCGCCATCTTCTCCAGAGTGGATACAAAAATATCGCGCAGTTGTTGTTCACCCGAGCGCACATATTGATCGATCAGCAAATCAAGCACTGCGGGGTGGGGAAATTTGGGGGCGCTCCCAAAGCCGCCGTTGCGAGGATCAAACTTTTGTACCGCGGATTTCACGATAACCTCAATCACAGCGGGAGAGAAAGTTCCACCCTGTCCTGCGAACGACTCCGCCTGAAGGATAGCGCTCTCCACCATTCTGGCCTGCTCCGTTACGTCGCCATTCTTGTCGCGATAGGCGTCCGCAATTGATAGAAGGACCCGCTTAAAACTCGGGCGGCCATAACCGTCATCAGGAGGAAAATATGTTCCTCCGTAAAAAGGCTTACCGTCCGGAGTAAGAAAAGCTGTGAGCGGCCAGCCCCCCTGCCCGCTAATGGCGCTGACGGCCACCTGATAACGGCTGTCTATATCAGGACGCTCGTCGCGGTCCACTTTCACGGCGATGAAGCGCTCGTTCACAATTTGCGCGACTTCAGAATCGTCGTACGATTCCCGGTCCATCACATGACACCAGTGGCACCAGACCGCTCCAATGTCGAGCAGGATGGGTTTGTTCTCCTGCTGCGCCGTCGCAAAAGCTTCCTCCCCCCACTCATGCCATCGGATAGGCTGGTGCATGGCGGAACGCAGGTATGCGGAGGAGGCTCGGGAGAGGGAGTTTACCGTGGAAGTGGTCATGGCTTCAGTCTATCGCGAAGATCGGCGCCGCCGAGGAGGGATAATCTATCTAAGCTGCGTCTTCACTTCCTGCAGATACCATTCACTCTCGCAGTTTCACGTGGAGAGATGCTGAACCTCCAACCCTTAAAAACTGCTCAACCCGTAACTGCGATTATCGACCCACGTTTACGACACTAGCGGATTCTCCACCCTAACCGCACCATACCTCTGCCCAGTGGCGAAGTCCTCGGAATAGACGACTCCAGCGCCACAGCTTTCTGCTGCCTGAAGCACTAAAGCGTCCCAAAATGAGGTCTTGTAGCGCACCTCGATTTCCAACGCGTCGATGATTGAGGCGGGCGTATTGATGACGATCTCCCAACTCAGATAGTCCTGGATCAGGCGCCGGATTTCTTCAATCGGAAGCGGGGGGGTGATCTTGCGGCGAAGGTTGACGCAAAGTTCCTGGAGAACTTGCATACTTAGGACGCCCTGGCCGTTCATCCACAGGCGCTCAACCACCGCACGCGCGCGTTCGTGCTTTATCCCAGCGGAGCGGTCGTGAGCGTAGATCAGGATGTTAGTATCGACGAAGTACTTGTCAGCCAACAGGCATGCCTCTGCTCAACGCTCATGCAATTCATCGCGGGAGCGGGGGGGCGTCCAATGTAAGTCCAGCCCGTCGCGCAGCCGCGCCAGAGCACGTTTTCGCGCCCGCTCATAACTTTTGCGCTCCCGCACGATCTGCTCGAGGCGCGCCGCCAGGAGAGCGCTGATAGAGGTGCCTTCTTCGGCCGCCAAAACCCGAATCTCGCGCAGAAGCGCAGCATCCAGCTTGAGCGTGATATTGGTTTTCATGTGCTGCACATAAAAACGTGCAGCACAAGTTTACGTGCAGATACTAATGACGTCAATACGAATCTTGTCAGGCCAATTCCAATTGCGGAGCTAAGAATCACTCAAGCAGCCGCTTGGCAATTTCGCAATATAAATCCACCGCTTCCCGCAATTCCTTTTTTTCCACGTACTCGCCCACGGTGTGCGCCACGTGAATCGAGCCCGGCCCCACAAGAATCGGTTCCCCCCAATTGCTGAGCGCGGGAATGTCGGTGGTGAAGGCAGCGACCATAGTGGGCAGGCCATCCAGAG